>JANWJY010000135.1 GCA_025451715.1 Fimbriimonadaceae bacterium
CGTCGACCAGCAGCTGCGCTCCGTTGCGGCGGGCCAGGGCACACAAATCTCGCAAAGGCGATTGCACGCCGTCCATGCTGAAGACGCCGTCGGTGACGATCATCTTCTTGGCAAATCCCTTCTCGTTCGCGCTCTTGAGGCACTTTTCGAGTTGGTCCATGTCCTTGTGCGCGTAGACCCAGCCTTCACTTTTTCGATAGGCGGCCGACGAGAGGCGGACGCCATCGATGATGGACGCATGGTTGAGCTCGTCGCTGATCACGACGTCCTTGTCGGTCAGGACCGCAGGGATGCAGCCACTGTTCGCGGTGAAACCGCTCGTGAACACGAGCACGGCCTCGACGTGCTTGAACTTTGCAAGCCGATCCTCAAGCTCTTGGTGCACGGCCATCGTTCCGCCGATCCAGCGGACGGCTCCCGCGCCGACTCCCCACTTGTCGATCGCCTCCAACGCTGCTTTTTTCACGCGAGGATGGTTTGCAAGGCCAAGATAATTGTTCGACGAGAGGTTGACGACCTCTTTGCCGTCCATCTTCACGCGGCCACTGGCGGGTGACTCAAGGATGCGCGGCGTCTTGTAGAGGTGCTTGTCCTTCAGCTCCTGGATGTTTCGCTGGAGCCAGTTCTGAAGCGTCGGATTCATCTGCCGAGAGGTTACTCGGTTTCAGCGGGAGGTCGTGAACGTCGACCGCGCCCTGTGCGAGCCGGAAGAGTTCGTGTAAGCGATCACGACCGTGTACTTCGTGTCTTTCACGAGCGGTTTGTGCGGGATGACGATGATCGCACGCTCTGCGTGCTCGTCGTTGCCTGGGTGCAGAACGAGCGACCGCACGTTGCCGTTCGGTCCTGTGAGCCGCGCGGAGACGAAGCGGAATCCTTGTGCCACGGAGCCGAACGCGGCGAGCACGATCGGATAGCCGACCGCGCCGCGGAGGTTTGCACCGCGGAGCGGGTCGGGGGTCTCGATTCCGTCCCAAAGCGTCTGGACGTTTCTTGCACCGTTCGCGGGCGAGACCACCGCTCCGTCGCCGGAGTCGCCGCCGAACTTGATGCAGAGCGTGCCCTGTGCGAACGATCCGCCGAAGTCGGGGGTCGCTGGTTGGAGGAACAGCACACGGTGGTAGGGCGCGTCGAAGAGCCCTCGGACCATGTCTTCGATTCCAAAGTCGCCCCACGCGACGGCCTCGCTGTTCGATCCTCTGTAGCCAAAGTGGCGCGCGCGGTCGCCGGGGGTGCGACCGGTGTAGCCGTCGCCGCTGGGAGTTTGGCCGTGCCCCGAGGTGCGGTTGGAGCGCATGTATCGGGTGTGCGAGGACGCTGCCTCTTGAAGGGACCTGTTGGGTCGAACGGACGCAAGGCCGTGTTCTCGTCGAATCTCGTCGACGAGCGACCGGACGTCCGTCACGACGGGCGAACCGGCTAGGATGGCGCAAATCCCTAACGCTGTATACATCCCGGTATAGCGTCCATTAATCCTGACGCTTCGTTATTATCGGGCGTTACAGGCTGGGCCCACTTCTGGCGTGGTTTGAACCTGAAAAAAGTCCCTAGGCCCGGTTCTAAAGTGCAGACGCTATAGTCCGGGCAGGGGCCGAGACTCAGGGTTTAGGGTCTAGGTCAATGGACTCGTGTTCGGAGAAACCGAGAGCGGCCTGTCGCGTGAGCTCTTCGGCAGTGAGTTGGCGCAGTGCGACTTCGATTGGCTCGATCGCGGCCATCTCCTTGTTGGACTGCACGCCATGGTCTTTGAACTTCCTCGCGGCAGGCAAGACGCGGGACTCGAGCGAACTGCCAAAGTCGTTGTACGCGTTGCCAGCGTTCTTGAGGGCCTTGCCGAGCTTGTTGTAATCGTCGACGATCTTGCTGATGCGGTCATAGAGCAGCGCACCATCTTTCTGAACTTCTTTCGCAAGTTGTGCGAGCTTGTCCTGCTGCCACCCGTAGTTGACGGCTCTGAGCAAGGCGAGCAGTGTCGTCGGCGTCGCGATGACGACGTTGCACTCCATGCACTCTTCGATCAGCGACGGTCTGCTCTCGACCGCCGTTCTGAATGCCGATTCGCTGGGGATGAACATGACTGTGAAGTCGGGCGCGCCTTCTCGCTTTGAGTAGTCGCGCCGCTTGAGCTCTTTGGCGTGATCATAGAGCTTTCCGCCGTGCGCACGGAAGTAGTTGCCGCGCATGTCCTCGTCTTGCGTCTCGAGGCCGTCAATGTAGGCGCGCATCGGTGCCTTGCTATCGATGATGAGGACGCGTTTGCCGGGGAGGCTGACGATCATGTCTGGTCGCTGGCTGCCGTCGTCGTCCGTACTCGTCGACTGCTGATCGAATGTGTAGTGCTCTTGGAGCCCTGCCATTTCGACGACTCGCTCGAGCACCATCTCGCCCCAGCTGCCAGCGGAGCCGGGATCCTGCAGCGCCTTTACGAGTCGGTTGGTCTCTTTTGTGAGGCCGCCCTGTTGCTCGCCGAGCGACTTGATCTGTTCGATGAGCGACTCGTACGCTCCCTTGCGCTCCTTCTCAATGTCGCGGTTGTGGCCGTCGAGGTCCTTGAGGCGCTCGTGAAACGGCTTGAGCGTCTCCTCGATCGACTTTGTGCGCTGTGCGAGGTCGCCGTCGGAGAGCTTCTTGTGCTCCTCGAGCGCCTGCGTGAGGTTTTTAAGGGAGATCGCGTCGAAGGAGTCGCGCATCTTCTGCTCCGCGTCGGCGTACGCTGCGATGACTTTGGCGTGCGTTGCTTCGCGCTCGGCAAGCTGGGTCTCGAGCTTGATCTTGTCCGCCACGGCGCCTTCGTTGGCGGCGACCCTCGCTTTCAGACCAGGCACGACGATGAAGTACGCACCGAGCGCACCGAGCACGACACCGACGAGTCCCCAGACTGCTTCCATCCCAAATAGTATATCTCTGTCTGCCCTTCGGCGTTGATGAGATGGCTCCGCGCTTTTGCCGGGGTTTTGCGAACAGCCCCTCACCCCCATGCGCTCTCCTCCGGAGGGGAAGCGGGAGCGCCGAGTATCCTCGGAAGATGCTCCACGCACCGCTCGAGTCCCCCGGCGCGATACTTCGCAAAGAGTTTGAGAAGGGGATCGTGGTGCTGCCGGGGGCGTACAACGCGCTTTCT
This sequence comes from Fimbriimonadaceae bacterium, assembly GCA_025451715.1. Taxonomy (GTDB): domain Bacteria; phylum Armatimonadota; class Fimbriimonadia; order Fimbriimonadales; family Fimbriimonadaceae; genus JADFMN01. The sequence continues at coordinate 3,122 of JANWJY010000135.1, forward strand.
GCCCTCTGCGCGTACAAGGCGGGGGCGAAGGCGGTGTACATGAGCGGCGGGGCGATGACGAACGCGCAGCTCGGCGTGCCGGACATCGCGCTGATGACACTGAACGAGATGTCGTCAGTCGTCGCGCAGGCGTGTCAGATCGCGCCTGTTCCCGTGGTGAGCGACGCCGACACGGGCTTTGGAGCGGAGTGGAGCGCAGTTCGGACCGTGATCGAGTTTGAAAGAGCGGGCGCGGCGGCGATCCACATCGAGGACCAGGTCGCTCCCAAGCGCTGTGGGCACCTCGACGGTAAGGCCGTCGTGCCGTCAGAAGAAATGTGCGCGAAGCTCCGTGCAGCCGTGTCAGCAAAGCGCGATCCTAGCTTTCTCGTGATCGCGCGTACGGACGCGACGAGCGTCGAAGGGTTAGACAAGGCGGTCGAGCGCGCAAAGGCGTATGTCGACGCAGGCGCCGACGCGGTGTTCCCCGAAGGCCTCGCGAGCGAAGAAGAGTTCGAGCAGTTCCGCAAGGCGATCCCGAAGACGCCGCTACTCGCGAACATGACGGAGTTCGGCAAGACGCCGCTCATCCCGGCCGCGCGCTTCGGCCAGATGGGGTACCAGATGGTGATCTTCCCGGTGACAGCTCTGCGCGTGACGCTGAAGGCGCTCGACGCTCTTTATGCGGACCTGCTCAAGACCGGCACCCAGGCGGCATGGATTGAGAAGATGGCGGCGAGGGAAGAGCTTTACGAGCGGATCGACTATCCCGACTACACCTCCAAGGGCAAGGAATGGCAGCGCGACTAGGCCCTTGGGGCCAAAAACCCCTCTGGTAGACTCGCCATAACTTACGGGCTCAGTTTTGAACCCGAAAAGAGCGGCAGAAGATGAGCGCGACGACCTATCCGAACTACAGCCCGGGACTCGAGGGCGTGATCGCGGGGATTACGACCACCTCGGACATCAGCAGCGAAGAGAGCCGGCTGATCTATCGCGGCTACGACGTGCACGACCTGGCCAGCAAGGGCACGTTCGAGCAGACCGCGTATCTGTTGCTCTACGGGAAGCTTCCCAACCGCTCCGAGCTCGACGCGTTCGAGAAAACCCTCAAGGATGAGAGGGAAGTGCCGAAGGAGGTCCACGACGCGCTGCGCGCGCTGCCAAAAGACACGCACCCGATGGACATCTGCAAGGTCGGGTTCGCCGTCGTTGCGCCGTTCGACCCCGACTACGCCGCGCCCGCGACCGACCAGGCCGCGAACCTGCGCAAGGCGGTGCGGATCGTGGCGAAGGCTTCGACCATTATCGGTAACGGCCACCGCATCCGCAGCGGGCAAGAGCCACTTGCGACCAAGAAGGAGCACACGGTCGCCCAGAACTTCCTCTATCTCATCACTGGCAAGGATCCGGACGCCGAGACGGCGCACGTGCTCGACTCCTCTTTGACCTTGTATGCGGAGCACGGATTTAACGCCTCGACATTTGCGTGCCGCGTTACGGTCGCTACTTTGAGCGACATCTACAGCGGCATCGTGACCGGTATCGGTACCTTACGCGGCCCTCTGCACGGTGGCGCAAACGAGGAGGCGATGAAGATGATCCTCGAGATCGGGACTCCCGACAAAGCGGAGGCGTGGATCCGCGACGCGCTCGCCACCAAGAAGAAGATCATGGGCTTTGGGCACCGCGAATACAAGAAGCGCGACCCCCGCGCGATCTACATGACTAAGGTCGGTAAGGAGCTTTGCGAGAAGAAAGGCCAGACGCAGTGGTCGAAGATCGCCGACATCCTCGAGCACGTGATGGAGACCGAGAAGGGGATCTATCCGAACGTGGACTTCCCGGCGGCGTACGCGTATTATGTTCTCGGTTTTCCGATCGACCTTTACACTCCGATCTTCGTGATGGCGCGCGTGAGCGGTTGGTCGGCGCATGTGTTGGAGCAGCTCGCGAACAACCGCCTCATCCGCCCGGCTTGCATCTACGAGGGCCCGCATTCTGCGACTTGGGTGCCGATCGAGCAGCGCTGATTCCTCACCCCCTGCCCCCTCTCCATTCAGTGAATGGAGAGGGGGTTCAGATTTAACCACCCGGAAGATACTGCTTCGGAAGCGGCGTCTTATCCGTCTCGCCCTGCCAGAGGATGGAGAGAACCGCCCACTGTTTGCCATCAAAACTCAATTGGATCGTGTTGATCCCGCGCTGGAACGGCTCACCGTCCTTGGTCGCGCTCGAAGAGTAAGTGCTCCAGACGTTGGCGATGTTGCCGTACTGCTCGGTCGTGCGCTTGATCTCGCGCTCGAAGAACGCCTGCTTCTCGAACGCGGGCGAGTTGCGCTCGACGTACTGCTCCGGCGTCATCTCGATAAGCCGCACTTGGCCAGCCTGTGTCGTGACCGAGGCGCGCATCATGCCGCCTGGCGCGAAGACAGCCTTGAAGCGGTCCCAGTCGCGCTTGGCGCCGGCGGGGCCGGAGATGACGTCGTAGAGGGCTTTGATGGTGCCGTCGATGGTGGCGAACTCGGTCGGTTGTGCCGCGGTCTGCGTTACGATTGCGGCAAGACAGCTCAGGGTTGCAAGCATGGCAGTATTGTGTACTCTCGGAGCGGAAGAATCGGCAGCACCAACGGGGTAAAACGCCGTACAGAACCCCTGAGGTCGTTCCCATGAATCTTTCACGCCCCTTCTCCAAGATTGTCCTCCTTTCACTGGCGCTCGCGTCGTTCGCGACTTCTCTCGCCCAGTCGGTCGATCCCAAGCTTTATGACGGGCTCAAGTGGCGGGAGATCGGACCGTTCCGCGGCGGGCGTTCCAACGCGGTCGCGGGGGTCATCGGGCGGCCGAACGAGTACTACATGGGCACTTGCGGGGGCGGGCTTTGGAAGACGTCGAACGCGGGCGTGGACTGGGCTTGCGTGTCGGACGGCTTCTTCAAGACCGGATCAGTGGGTGCGATCGGCGTGAGCGAGTCGAACCCCGACACGGTGTACGTCGGGATGGGGGAGACCGAGCTCCGCGGCAACGTCAGCCACGGCGACGGCGTGTACAAGACGACCGACGGCGGCAAGACCTGGTCGCACGTCGGTCTAAAGGCGACGCAGACGATCGCCCGCGTGCGGGTGCACCCGACGAACCCCGACATCGTGTGGGTCGCTGCTCTTGGCCACATTTATGGGCCGAACCCTGAACGCGGCGTGTTCAAGACCACAGACGGCGGAAAGACGTGGAACAAGACCCTGTTCGTGAGCAACAAGGCAGGAGCAGTCGACCTCAGTCTCGACCCGAAGAACCCAGACGTCATGTTTGCCGCGACGTGGGAGGCGCACCGCACGCCGTGGAGCCTCAGCTCGGGCGGGCCGGGATCGAAGCTCTGGAAGTCGACGGACGGTGGCGACACATGGAACGACATCTCGCGCAACTCGGGGCTCCCGCTGCAGACGTTTGGAAAGATCGGCGTCAGCGTGAGCGGCGCAGACAGCAACCGCGTGTACGCGATCATCGAGGCGCTCGACGGTGGCGTGTTCAGTAGCGACGACAGTGGTACGACCTGGAAGAAGGTCAACGAAGACCGCAATTACCGCCAGCGCGCCTTTTACTACACGCGCATCTATGCCGACCCGGTGGAGAAGGACACGGTGTATGTCCTGAACGTCGGGTTTGGAAAGTCGACGAACGGTGGTCAGAGGTTTAGCGGAGTTGGAGTTCCTCACAGCGACAACCACGACCTCTGGATCAACCCAAAGGACAACAAGGACATGATCAACGCCAACGACGGCGGTGGCAACGTCTCCAAGAACGGCGGGCAGGCGTGGACCGCTCAGGACTTCGCGACGGCGCAGTTCTATCACGTCACGACGGACAACGCATTCCCTTACCGCATCTATGGCGCGCAGCAGGACAACAGCACGGTACGCATCGCGAGCCAGTTCGCCGGCGGGATAGGCAGCGCGGCGTGGATCAGCACCGCGGGTGGCGAGAGCGGCTACGTCGCGGTGAAGCCGGACGATCCGGAGATCGTGATCGGTGCCAACTACTCGGGCGACCTCGAGCTGATGAACTACCGCACCGGGCTGGGTCGAAACATCAACGCATGGCCGGACAACCCGATGGGGCACGGCGCGATCGACCTAGTCCAGCGGTTCCAGTGGACGTTCCCGATCTTGTTCTCGCCGCACGACCCTGACGTGCTGTACGTCTGCTCGCAGTTCGTTCTGCGAAGTACGAACTTGGGCGGGTCGTGGACGAAGATCTCGCTCGACCTAACGAAGAGCGACCCGAAGACGCTACAGTCGAGCGGCGGGCCGATCACGCAGGACAACACGGGAGTCGAGTACTACGGCACGGTGTTCACGCTCGCTGAGTCGCACCTCACGAAGGGCCTTATGTGGGCGGGTTCCGACGACGGGCTCGTGCACGTGACGCGCAACGGCGGACGCAACTGGGAGAAGGTCACGCCGCGAGGAATGCCCGAGTGGGGGCTTTGCAGTATGATCGACCCCTCGCGGCACAGTGCGGGGACCGCGTTCCTCGCCGTCGACAACCACGAGTCGGACGACTACCGGCCGTACATCTACATCACGGACGACTACGGCAAGACTTGGCGAAATTCCGTGCAAGGAATCCCGATCGACGTTTTCGTGCGGGTCGTGCGCGAGGACCCCGCCCGGAAAGGGTTGCTGTACGCTGGCACGGAGTCTGGCGTCTACGTCAGCTTCGACAGCGGAGCGAACTGGGCGCCGCTACAGATGAACCTTCCGATCGTTCCGATCCACG
>JANWJY010000136.1 GCA_025451715.1 Fimbriimonadaceae bacterium
ACACTATCTGCTCTTCGAGGGCCTCGTCGAAAGGACAATGGCCAAGTGCGGCATCACCTACTACTCGGTCGTGAAGACGTTCAAGGGCGCAGAGATCGAGCACACGAAATTCAAGCACCCGGTCTACGAGCGCGAATCGTTGGCCGTGCTCGCCGACTATGTGACGACGGAGGACGGCACCGGCGTGGTCCACACTGCACCCGGCCACGGGCGAGACGACTTCTACACCGGAAAGAAGTACGGCCTTCCCATCCTCTGCCCGGTGAACGAGCGCGGAATCCTCACTGAGGAGGCCGGAGAGTTCGCCGGAGTGTTCTACGCGAAGTGCGACACCGTTGTAGTCGAGCGGCTGCGTGAACTGGGCCACTTGTTGCACGTCGAGGACTATCAGCACTCGTACCCACACGCCGAGCGCGACGGGCACCCGGTTATCTTTCGCGCGACAGAACAGTGGTTCATCGGGATGGACCTTCCGTTCCACCTTGACTCTTCGAAGACGCTGCGACTGCGCATGCTTGAAGAGGTGGACCGCGTCAAGTGGTTCCCCGAGAGCGGCTACAAGCGGTTTCGCGGCATGATCGAGGGCCGTCCCGACTGGTGCATTTCGCGACAGCGTCCGTGGGGCGTGGGCATCCCCGTGTTCTATGGCGCGACGAGTGGTGAGCCCGTGCTTGATCCCGTCGCGATCGAGGCGGTCGCGAAACTGATCGAGGGCAACGGCTCCGACGCGTGGTACTCAGCGACGCCGGAGGAGATACTTCCGCACGGATACACGCACCCGACGACCGGTGAGACCGAGTTCCGAAAGGAGGTCGACGTGTTCGATGTGTGGTTCGACAGCGGATCGACATGGGCGTGTGTGCTCGAGGGCAACGTCGAGCCGCGTTGGAAGGACTACATCCCGTGCGACCTCTACCTCGAGGGCTCGGACCAGCACCGCGGCTGGTTCAACGTCTCCATGATCATCGGTACGGCGCTGACAGGAGGTGCACCTTACAGCCAGGTCCTCACACACGGCATGGTCGCGGCGGCGGACGGGCAGAAAATGTCGAAGCGGCTCGGCAACGCTATCGATCCTGTCGAGGTGTGCGACACGTACGGCGCGGACGTCTTGCGGCTCTGGGTGTCGAGCGTCGATTTCACCGACGACATGACTTGCAGCGACGATATCTTGAAGGCTGCCGGCGAACACTATCGGAGAATCCGCAATACACTGCGCTTCCTGCTCGGCAACCTCTACGACTACGACGGGTACGACGGCGAGCTTCTGGAAGTCGACCAGTGGGCTATTGATTCAGTCTTGAAGCTGGCTTCTACTTGCTTGACGGCGTACAAGAACTATGACTTCACGACCGTTTTTCGCAGGATCCACGAGTTTTGCGACCGCGAAATGTCGTCGTTCTATCTCGACGCGATCAAGGACCGCATGTACTGCGACGGCAAGGACTGGCCCACCCGCCGCTCTGGGCAAAAGGCGTGCCACGAAGTGCTCGTTCGCCTGACAAAACTCATCTACCCGATCCTTATGCACACCGCTGAAGAGACCTACGAGCGTATTCCTGCGACCAAGCGAATGCAGAGCATTCACTTGGAGTCCCTTTCAATTGAGATCGATGGATTCTCAACCGAGAGATTTGCTGATCTCCTCGATCGTGAACAACGGTTTGACATGATGCTGGACTTTCGCAAGAAGATCGCGACAGCGATCGAAGAGTGGAAGTCCGGCGCGGGGATCAAGGACACGCAGGACGTCTCGGTCGAATTGCACGGCACCGACGCTGACGTGAAGACGCTTCAGAGCTTTGGCAGCGACATCGCGGTCTACTTCCGCGTCGCATCGATAGAGCTGCACGAAGGTGTGCCAAGAATCGAACTCTCTAAGAGCACCTTTGAAAAATGCGAGCGCAGCCGAGTGCGCCGAGCGGACGTAGAGCAGACCCAGTGGAACGGATCGACGGTCCCTCTGAGCGCGCGCGACCGGAGGGCGCTCGGCATCGGCTGATGGGGCGCCTCTTCTTCCTGGTCGCTGGCAGCGCACTCGTGCTCGACCAGGCCGTCAAGTTCTGGGTCCGTGTCGCCGCAGAAGGCGTCGAAGGGCGCAGCCTCTTTGTCGTCTGGAACAACGTCTTCGAGATCAAGCTCGTTTACAACGAGGGCATCGCGTTCGGCATGTTTCAGGGCATGGGCGTGTTCCTCACGCCGATCGCAGCGATCATTGCCGGGGGCGCGGCTTGGTACAGCCTCAAGCACCGGCACGAGCCGCGCGTGACCCACGTCACGATGGCGCTGCTGTGCGCTGGCGCACTCGGCAACCTCATTGACCGCATCGCGCTCGGCAAGGTCACCGACATGTTCTGGTTCCGGGCGATCGACTTTCCGGTGTTCAATGTAGCAGACGTGTGCATCACCGCGGCCGGCGTCATGCTCGGAGTCTCGGTCGTGATCGAGCTGTTCCAGCACAAAAAGCAAGATCCTCCATCGGCAGACTCCTCCATAGTCGGACTCACGGACGCTGCGGCTTCAGTGGACCCAGATCCGATCGACTTTCCCGAGCTAGACGGGCAGACCGACCCTGGCGGCACGGTGCCTGGCCCGATGCCAGAGCCCGAGTCTTAGTCCCTTGATCCTGGCCACGCAACCACTTCTGCCCAGCAGCTGTAGTAGGATTTACCAAACAGGAGCACATCTGATGAGAATTCGACCAAGTGGTGGCGGCTGGATCCTGCTCGCAGCGATGGCGCTGCCTTTCGTCGTCAAGGCCGCAAAGCCGCTCGCAAAGGCCGTCGGCGAGGGGATGAAGAAGTTCGGCGACATGATCGACAAGGCCGCTGACGAAGCTGAGAAGTCTGCGGACGAGTCCGGTCGGCGCGCAGAAGCTGAGATGAGGGCCGCAACGAAGGCCCCCGCACCCAAGCCTGCCAAGAAGAAGCGTGCCGCCAAGCGCAAGCCGACGCCGGCACGCACCGCGCCCGCCAAGCCGGCGGCAAAGCCGGCCGCCGCAAAGCCCACGGCTAAGAAACCGGCCGCAAAGAAGCCCACAGTCAAACCGGCCACGAAGCCAGCGGCGTCACGACCGAAGGGTGCGACCCCGCCGCCCACGATGGGCTCGCGACGTCGCGCTCCGAGCGACATCGAGACGGGCTAACGCTCAGTACTTCGGCAACACGTACGGCTTGCGATATTCGCGGTCGTAGGCCGACGTGTCCTTGCCCGCCTTGCCGACGATGTCCATCTTCGACTTGTCCCAACGCACTGTCTCGCCGGAGAACAGCGCCGCGTTCGAGAGGTGGCACACGATCGTCGTCTGCGCGACGGAGCCGAACGTCGCGCGCGGCTTGGCGCGCGACTTGACGCACTCGATGAAGTTGGACCAGTGGCCGTTGTGGGCCTTGGGGAACTCCTCCTTGGGCAGCTCCTTTCCGTCGGGGTCGAGGATGGACCATCCGCCGCGCCAGCATCGCACGGTGCGGCCGTCCGCGCCGACGAACTCGGTGCAGTGGCCCGGCTTCCCGGGGTGGTCGCGAAGGACCGACCAGGTCATCATGAAATCGGGATCTTTGAACTTGTAGATCGCCTCAATCGAGTCAGGCGCGTCGCGGTCGTCGTCATCGAGCGCCCACAGCCCGCCGTGCGCCGTGACCTCGGTCGGCATCACGATGTCCTGCGACTTGCTCATCCCGAGCAGCGCGATGTCCATCATGTGCACGCCCCAGTCGGTGGTGAGGCCGCCGCCGGTGTTGAGCACCCATCTCCAGTTCCAGTGGGTCTTGTTTTCCTGATAAGGAACGAACTTCGCAGGCCCGATCCAGGTGTTGTAGTCGAAGGTGCTAGAAACGGCGATCGGCTGCTTCTTTCCGATCTTGGTGCCGTCGGCGATCCATGCGCGGCAGTGGGTGACGCGCCCGAGCTTGCCGCTGCGCACGTAGGCGATGGAGTTCGTGAACTCGGGATCGCTCCGCTGCCAAGTTCCGACCTGCGAGATGACCTTGAACCGCTTCTGCGCGGCGATCATGGCCTTCGCCTCAACGATGTTGTGGCTGATCGGCTTTTCCTGGTACACGTCCTTGCCCGCCTCGCACGCATGGATGAAGTTGAGCGCGTGCCAGTGGTCCGGCGTGCCCACGATGATCGCGTCAATGTCCTTGCGCTCGAGCATCTTGCGGTAGTCGCTGTAGACGTCCGGCTTGCGGCCGAACTTGTCCTCAACGAACTTGATGTCCCCGGGCATGCGAGACGAGTCCACGTCGCACACCGCTGCGACCTCGACGTCCGGCAGGGTGCAGAAATTCCGCATGTTCGCCGCGCCCATCCCGCCGCAGCCGATGAGGCCGAACACGACCTTGTCGTTGGGCGAGGCGTTCTGTTGCCGACCGACGACCATGGAGGGCAGGCCGATACCGACTCCGACGGCCGCGGCCGTAGAGGATTTGATGAATTCACGCCGAGTGTGGGTCTTCTTGGACATCTCACGGCCAGTATGGCCGAGCGTGAAGCGGGAATGGTGCGCGGTATAGGATTTGAACCTACGACCCCTACAGTGTCATTGTAGTGCTCTACCGCTGAGCTAACCGCGCACAGGGGAACTCGATTATCCCCGTGATCGGAGTGGCAAGTCAACCAAGCCCTAGCGCTTTGGGAGTGCGCGGGCGCACGTGGGCAAGTATCCCGGCCAAGCAGAGGTCAGGCCGCGCTTTCACCAGGGTTCTAGCGCTAGCTTTGGCCTCTAGCAACAGGAAAGCGCGAGCTGGCCGCGACACAAGAGCGCCTCTGCGACGTGTGCGCCCGCGCACTCCCAAATGGTCCGCCGCTACAGCTTCTTCAGCAGCGTTACGCGGCCGATCGGAACCCACTCGACCACGAGTATGTCGTCGCCGTTGACCCAGCACGAGCCGTGCGGGTGCACGAACTTGCCAGGGATGAACTGCTCGCGCGGAGCGCCGCGCAGCCCCGAGGGGTCGCCGTCGCCGAGCCGCGCGAGCACCTCGTTGTCCTCGCCCAGGATTGTGACCACGCTCGATAGGTCGGGCACGAGCATCTTGCCGTTGCGGAAGTGCAGGTGGCACGGAGCACGCATCCCATCCGTCACGAACTTCACATGCGCGCCGTCGAGGGTGAAGTACTGCAGCCGCCGGTTGGAGCGGTCCGCGACGACCAAGTACGGCGTAGAACCGCGCGTATCGACCCAAAGCCCGTGCGGACAGTTGACCTTGCCTGGCTCCGACCCCGGGCCGCAGACGAGTTTCAAATACTCGCCGTCCTTCGAATATCGGTGCACGTAGCTGCTGCCGTAGCCGTCGCCGACGAACAGGTCGCCGTTCGGCGCGAACGCGACGTTGGTCGGGCACCAACGGTTGGGATCGGCGTAGACTCCCGGCTCGGTCGGTGCGCCCCTCTCCCACACGACCTTTCCGTTCAGGTCGGTCTTGACCACCAGCCGCCGCCGCGTGTCGCAGTGGTAGAGGAACTCCTCGCTCCCCTCCTTCCGGATGTCGAGACCGTGCGCGCCGCCCGCGTACTCCGCGCCCCACGAGGTCACGAACTTGCCCTTGTCGTCGAACACGACCACGCCATGCGGCTTGACGCTGCCCCCGCCGACCGTGTGCGCGATGTAAATGTGGCCGTTCGAGTCCTGTACGACGCCGTGCGTGTCCCCCCAGGCCGTACCGGCGGGTGGCGTGAGCCAATCGTGGTGGACCTCATAGGTCCAGTATCCGGCGCCCGTGACCGGGAGCCGTTGGGGAGCGAAGCGGGAAAGCGCGGGGCCAGCGATTGCTGCGACCCCCGCCTTGAGCACGTCGCGGCGGGTCGGTTTCATTTGTCGCGAGAATACCGGGCGAGACTGGCATAACGCCCCATCTTCGCAAGGAACTTCTGGGGCCGCTTACGCATAATGGCTTTCATGGGTAAGACCAAAGGGTTTGTGTTTCTTGCGAGCATCGCCGTGCTCGCCTTTGCGATCGGCTGCGGAAGCGAGGAGCCAGAAACGGGCGGGACGACGACGGGGGGCGGCGCGACGCAGATGGTGGCTGCCAAGGACGTAGAGGACGTCCTGCTCCAGCACTGTATGCCGTGCCACGCCGGAGCTGAGGCCAAAGAGAAGCTGAACCTCGAGACGGTCGCGGGGCTGCTCAAGGGCAGCGAGCACGGTGCGATGGTCGTCCCGGGCGACGCGGCGAACAGCGTCGTCGTCCACGCGCTGCACGGCACGAACGGTAAGAAGAAGATGCCGCCGGCGCAGGGCAAACCCCTTACCGATGCGCAGATCAAGCTCATCGAGGACTGGATCAACGCCGGCGCTAAGCCGAGCTAAACGACAAAAGGCAGTCATAATCAGCGTCAGATGAAGTTGGCGAGGGCCAGTCTGACGCTGCTTTGTGCCGCCCCTCTGGCGGTGGCCGCCCTTCGTGAGTCTCCCAAGCCCCTCGGCGACGTGACCTATGCGCACGTCGCACCGATCTTCAAGGTCTCGTGCATCAGCTGTCACGGGCCGCAAACGAAAATGGGCGAGCTCGACCTTTCCACTGTCGCGGGGATCAAGAAGGGTGGAGTGAGCGGGCCGCTCTTCGTCAAGGGCAACGCACCGCGCTCGCTGATCGTGCGGCGGATAAAAGGGCTCGACGGCAAGCCGCAAATGCCGATGGGATTCAAGCCGCTCGATCAGCGGCAGATCGACATGGTCTCTGCGTGGATCACGCTGGGCGCTATGTTTGAAACTCCCAAGACGCAAGAGAAGCACTGGTCGTACGTCGCTCCAGTGCGGCCCTCGGTTCCGACTGTTAAAAGTGGCGGGTGGGTCCGCAATTCGATCGACGCGTTCGTCCTTGCACGATTGGAAAGGGAGGGGCTCCGGCCCTCACCTCCTACAGAAAAAGCGACGCTCGTGCGTCGCGTTTACCTCGACCTCGTCGGCACACCGCCGACCGTCAAGGAGATGGACGCTTATCTCGCCGACACGGACGCCGGCGCGTACGAGCGCTTGGTGGACCGGTTGCTCGCCTCGCCTCACTACGGCGAGAGGCAGGCGGTCGGCTGGCTGGACCTCGCGCGCTACGCCGACTCGAACGGATATGAGAAGGACGACCGGCGGACGGTCTGGCCGTACCGCGATTGGGTGATCGAAGCGTTCAACCGCAACATGCCTTACGACGAGTTCACGATCCAGCAGCTCGCGGGCGACATGCTGGACGACCCCACGCGCGAGCAACTGATCGCGACGGGGTTCCACCGCAACACGATGCTCAACCAGGAGGGCGGAGTCGACCAGGGAGAACAGCGCTGGCTCACGCTCGTCGACCGCGTCGGGACTACAGCGACCGTCTGGCTCGGCACATCGCTCGCGTGCGCACAGTGCCACGACCACAAGTACGACCCGCTGAAGATGGAGGAGTTCTATGAGTTCCTCGCGTTCTTCGACAACAGCGACGAGCCGACAATGAACGTGCTCGACCCCGTTTCGCAGGATAAGGTGAAGCGACTGGGTGAGAGGATCGCAGAGCTCGAAAAGATTCTTCCCCAGCTAAAGCAGGAAAGCGAACCGTTCAAAGCCGCGACGAACGCGCTAGCACAAATCAGAGCGGAGGCAAACGCGTTGAACTCGCAGACGACGCTCATCCTCAAGGAGCGCGACGCGTACCCGCCGACGACGTTGGTCCGGACAAAGGGCACGTACACGAACCCTGGCAAGAAGGTGACGGCGGACACGCCCGAAGTCTTGCCGCCGCTTAAGTTCTCCAAGAACAGGCTCGGGCTCGCAAAGTGGCTCGTCTCCCGCGACAACCCGCTGACGGCGCGCGTGTTCGTGAACCGGCTCTGGCAACAGTACTTCGGCACTGGGCTCGCGAAATCGAGCGGCGACTTTGGAACGATGGGCGAGCGGCCGTCACACCCAGAACTGCTCGAATGGCTCGCGGTCGAGTTCATGGATAGCGGGTGGGACATGAAGCGCTTACACCGGCTGATCGTGACCTCGTCGACATATCGGCAGTCATCCGACATCAAGCCGGGGATGCTCGCGCGCGACCCCGAGAACAGGCTGCTTGCGCGCGCGTCGCGGTACCGGCTATCCGCAGAGGCGATCCGAGACAACGCGCTCGCCGCTGGCGGGATCCTGAGCGACAAGATGCGCGGGCCGAGCGTCTTCCCCGACCAGCCGGACGGCGTCTGGAAGCTCCCTTACAACGGCGACAGGTGGACGCTGAGCGAGGGCGAGGACGTTTACCGGCGCGGCGTTTACACGTTCTGGCGGCGGTCTGCGCCGTATCCCGCGTTCGTCAACTTCGACGCGATGAGCCGCGAGGGCTGTACGGTCGAAAGGGAGCAGACGAACACGCCGCTCCAGGCGTTGACGACGATGAACGACGCCGCGTTCATGCGCGCCGCACGCGGTCTCGCGCAAAGGATGCTCGAAGCCTCCGACGACAACACCAAGCGGATCGAGAACGGGTTCCGCCGGTGTCTCGTGCGCAGGCCCAGCGCCGAAGAGCGGGCCGTGCTCGCCGCCTACTATGAAAAACAGCTTGCCCACTACACCGCGCACGGAGATGAAGCGCAGAAGCTCGTCGCACGCCCTGAGCCATACACGAAGACCGCGACGATGGCCGAGTGCGCTGCGATGACGATGCTTGCCAACGTGCTGCTCAACCTCGACGAGACGATCACACGAGAATGAACGAAAACGAAGCCCTGAAGGAGATCACCCGCCGCAGCATGCTCAAGATGGCGGGCTACGGCATCGGCTCGCTCGCGCTCGGGGGGATGCTGAGCGAGAACGCAAGCGCAAAGTGGGTGCAGGACCAGAAGCGCACCGACCCGATGGCGCCAAAGCCGCCGCACTTCAAGACAAAGGCGAAGGCGGTGATCTACCTGTTCATGGCGGGCGCGCCCTCGCAGCTCGACCTTTTCGACCCAAAACCGATGCTACAGAAGCACGACGGCGAGAAGATCCCCGAGGAGATCATCAAGGGCGAGCGATTTGCATTCATCAAAGGCACGCCGAAGCTGCTGGGCTCGCCTCACACTTTCAAACAGTGCGGCCAGTCCGGGCAGGTCATCGGCGACCTTTTGCCGTTCACGCAGGAGATCGCCGACGACATTTGCATCGTTCGCTCGATGCACACAGACCAGTTCAACCACGCACCTGCTCAGCTCTACAGCAACACCGGACACCAGATCCCCGGCCGACCGAGCATGGGATCGTGGCTGACGTACGGTCTTGGCAGCGAAGCGTTCGACCTTCCGGGGTTCGTCGTGCTGCTCTCGGGCGACCACAACCCGGACGGCGGCAAGTCGGTTTACAGCAGCGGGTTCCTGCCATCCACTTATCAGGGAGTCGAGTTCCGTTCGTCTGGCGAGCCAGTACTGTTCGTTTCAAACCCGGACGGGGTCTCGAAGGACGTCCGGCGCGAATCGGTCGATGCGATCAACGCGCTCAACAGAATGCGGCTCTCAAAGGCGGGCGACCCGGAGATCGACACGCGAATTGAATCGTTCGAGCTCGCTTACAGGATGCAGTCGAGCGTGCCTGAGCTGATGGACATCGCGAGCGAGCCTGCGTCCGTTCACGAAATGTACGGCACGTCGCCCGGCGAGTCGTCGTTCGCGAACAACTGTCTGCTCGCGCGGCGTTTGGTCGAGCGCGGTACGCGGTTCGTGCAGCTTTACCACTGGGGCTGGGACAGCCACGGCACCAGCTCATACGACGACTTGGTCTCTTCGCTCCCGCTTCGGTGCCGCCAGACCGACAAGGCAGTCGCCGCTCTCGTAAAGGACCTCAGGCGACTCGGGATGCTCGACGACGTGCTCGTCGTGTGGGGTGGAGAGTTCGGGCGCACGCCAATGAACGAGGAGCGCGACGGCTCGAAGTTCAAGGGCCGCGACCATCACCCGCACGCGTATTCGGTGTGGATGGCCGGCGGGAGCGTGAACGCCGGAACATCGTACGGCACGACCGACGAGCTTGGCTACCAGGTGGCGGAGAACCCGGTACACGTCCACGACCTGAACGCGACGATTCTGCACCTGATGGGAATGGACCACACGAAGCTGACCTACAAGCACGTAGGTCGCGACTTCAGGCTCACAGACGTC
>JANWJY010000137.1 GCA_025451715.1 Fimbriimonadaceae bacterium
CGGTCAGTGTATCAGAAGGGGGCAGAGGGGAGCATGCCGCTCCGACGGCACAGCGCCACTTCGGAGCGCGGGCCTCCGGCCCGCCACACTGTGCGCGCCTCCGGCGCGCTCTCACCAGCCGCTAACCGCCGACTTCGGAGCGCGGGTCTCTGGCCCGCTCCACAGTGCGAGTCTCCGGCTCGCTCCCACCCGCCGACTCCCGCCGAACAATGTATCCTCTCCCCATGCTCGAACCAGGCGTGTACCCGGCAGCCGTCACCCCGATGACCGCCCAGGGAGAGGTCGACGAGCCCTCCGTCGCCCGCCTCCTCGCCTACTTCGAGGCCGCCAGATGCAAGGGAGTCGTGCTCGCCGGCACCAACGGCGAGGGCCCCTCGCTCAGCGCATATGAAAAGCGCGACCTCCTCCGGCTTGCAAACACCTGCAAAGGCAGGCTCGAGCTGGTCCTCGGCATCGCCACCCCCAGCCTCGACGAGGCCAGCTGGTCGTGCGAACAGGCCGCAAAGAACGGCGCCGTCGCCGTGCTCGTCATGCCGCCCTCGTACTTCCGCACCGCGACAGAAGACGGCATCGCCGAGTGGTTCACAACCCTCGCCGACAAATCGCCGACGCCGATCCTCGCCTACAACTTCCCCAAGATGACCGGCTTCACCATGTCGCCCGCGTTCATCGCGCTGCTCGCCGCGCACCCCAACATAATCGGTTTCAAAGACTCCAGCGGCGAACCCGCAAACCTCACCACCTATCGTCTGCACGGGGAGGGTGCCGCTCCTGCGGCACCGCGCGATAGACGCCTCTTCGTCGGCGACGAGACCCTCCTCCTCGACGCCCTGACCAACGGCTGGACCGGAACGATCAGTGGCGCAGCGAACTGCATCCCGCAATGGCTCTCTCAAATCGTCAAAGGCCGCGACGAAACGAAGTTCGCAACCGCGCTGCCCGTGATTAAAGCGATAAGGGCCCAACCCCAGCCAGCGACCAACAAGGCGGTGCTCCACGCCCTCGGCGTCATCTCGACCCCCCACCCCCGCCTGCCGCTCAAAGCCGCCGACCCCTCCCCCGTCCTCGAAGCAATGGCAACGCACCTCGGCATCTCCCCCGCCAACTTGGCACTGTAAGTCCCCTCTCCCCAATTCATCATTCTTCGTTAATCGTTCATCGCTTATCGTCCATCGTTCGCCCCCCGTGCAGGTTCCGCAGACCTTGACCGCGTCTCGCGCCATCCCCTCTCCCTTGGGAGAGGGCTAGGGAGAGGGTGTGATCAATGAAAGTCATTTCCGCTTGCACCCAAGACCCGAGACCCGAGACCCTGCTCCCTCCCCCTTTTCAAATTCCAAACCTGCAATGTAGCCGCCTGGCACCGACCCCGGCCCGTCAGGACAAATCCATTAACACTAACCCGAACAAACCCCATCACCACGGTCCGCACCGCCCGCCCACGTCGTCCGCAACCCAGCCCCAACGGGGCAGCAGTTCTATAGCCAGGGGCATCGCCCCTGGTAACGGCGTGACGAAATGCGGGAAAGCCCTGTAGGGGCGCAATCAGCACGCAACCGTCCAAAGACTGCTGATCTCAGGCGCGTGACAGGACTGACCCGGGAGTCAAGATGTCATACAATGTCGTTATGGGGCCCAGAATCCTAATCCTCTCGGTAGGCGCAGCGCTGCTCAGCTGCTCTCAGCCGCACTCTGGACCAAGCGTCGAAGACGGAAAAGTTGTGCTCTCATACCACGAGGTCAAGACTGCCGAGGACCTGGAGATCGCGGCGCGATACGCGAGCACCTACTACAATGGCCCTTCTAGCGCTGGCTTCGGGAGCCTGGCGGAAGCTAGGAATAGCGAAGAGTATGGGAAGCCCGAAGGAGTCCAAAGTCCATTCGTTTTCAGGCTGCCATTCAAGAGGTTCGAGCGTCCCGTCGACATCGCTATCTCTCATGAGTCGCAGAACCGTCCGATCCAAATGTGGGCTGATTTCAACTTCGACGAAAGCTTCTCGTCAAACGAAGAGCTCAAGTCCTTAAAGTTCGGCGAGAGGACCGTCTTCGGGCCGTTGCGCACTCACGGACGTGACGGCGTCCCAGTCTGCTACGTTGAGTATGGCTTGAGCATCCTTTTCATACCGACCGAATGGATGGAAGGAAGTATCCAATCCGGTGGAGTCAAGAACGTCATTGCCGCCTTCGACACAGATTACGACGGAACTTTCAACGGTGCGCGCGATTACTTTGGTCCGAGCGATCACTTAGTGGTGGGCGAATATAAGGGCGACCCGGCCCTCTGGCTCTACAGGGATGTGTGGCGGTCTGACGAATCTGAAGTTCGCCAACTGCTAGATCGTTCGTTTTGGAACGTGTCGGTAGCCCGCGATGGGAAAACTGCGAGCTTCAGTCGCCTCGAAACGCCCGGTACGCTTGAGGTCTCAGGGGCACGCGCCGTGTTATTCGGTCATAGCCTTCCCCCGAACTGCATCACAACGGGCGGGAGACCTCTCCCGATGCCTGTCGGGTCTTATGACTGGCTGCAAATCAACACCACGTTAATCGATAAACAAGGACAGTCGTGGAGATTCGAGTACTTTGATGGCGAGGGCGCATCATACAGCGTCAATGCGGGCACCGTGACGACGATCGAGGTCGGTCCGCCCGTCAGAGCCACTTCAACCGTAGAGGGTGCGGGCGACACAGGCGTGTTCTACCAGGCAAACCTGTACGATGCCAACGACCACTTGATCATGCATGTGTTCAGCCCAGACGGAGAGAGAGTCGTTCCCAAGCTTGTCATCACGAACAAGCTCGGCAGCGTCGTCGAGAGTCCCGGCTGGATCGACACTACCTCTGTCAGTTATGGCGGAGGCGACCATGGCAAGAAGGACGCGCCCCTGACCTTTACTATCACGTGGGACTTCGGCGCGTTTGGTAACGTCTCGTCGGTCGCGGTTCTGAATTAGCTGATCTTCGGGGGGCGTGGTGCCCAATCGGCTCAGTGCGCTCAGGAACTGACTCTCACGCCTCCTTAGTTCAAATTTCAAACCTGAACTCTGAAATTCGCGCCAACTCCTTAGTACCCGCTCCTACTCCTACTCCTACGCCCCACGCCCCTACACCTTCGGCGGAGCCTCCGGCTTCCTCTTCTCGGCCGGCGCAGGCATCACGTGAACGACAGGCGCGGGCGGCTCGCGACGCGGCCCCGACATCTCCTGCAGCTTCGCCACCACGTCGATACCGAACACCTCCTTCACCTGCTCCGACAACGCCAACAACCGAGCGGGCGAATACCCCGATCCACCACCGAGAGAAGAATCGATCACAGTCACCTTGTCGATCTTCGCCGTGCTGATCGTGTCCGTGATCTTGTCGATGATCGGCTCGATCTTCTGCAAGAGGAAGATCTCGCGCGCCTGGTCCCCCGCCGCGTTCCACGAGGTCGCCATCGACTTCAACGCCTCCGCGCGCGCCTTTCCGTCCTCGACGATGCTCGCGACGCTCGCCCGCGCCTCCTGCTCCGCAGCGTTACACCCGGCCTTCGCAGGCTGGATCACGTCGGCGTCCAAGCGGCTGCGCACCTGGTCGATGCGCGCCTTTTGCACGTTGACCTCCGCCTCCGACTGCGCGACCAAAGCCGCCACCGCCGCCTTCTCCTCAGCCACCAGTGCAGACCGGCGCGAGATGATGTCGACGAGGTTCTTCTCCGCGTTCGCGTTCGCCACAGCGATCGCCGCCGTCACCTCCGCGCGCACTTCTTGCTCGCTGTTCTCCGCGCTGCGCACGATCGAGTCGGCGCGCGCAATCGCCTCCGCCACCCGCGAAGTGCTCTGCAGCTCCGAGTTGCGAATGCGGCCGATCGAGTCCAGATAGTGAACGTCGTCGGTGATGGTCTGGATCTTCAGCGTGTCCACCACGAGCCCGAGCGCGGTCATGTCGCCCTCGACCTCCGACACCAACTGCTCGGCGAAAGCGTTGCGGTCCTCGTTGAGCTGCTCAGGCGTCAAAGTCGCCAAGACGCCGCGCAGAGAACCCTCCAAAGTCGCCTTCGCGATCCCCATGATCTCCGCGCGCGACTTGCCCAAGAACCGCTCGATCGCGTTGTTCAGCACCGGCTGGTGCCCCGCGATCTTCACGTTCGCCACGCCTTGCACAGTCACCGGCACGCCGCCCTTGGCGTACGCGTTCGTCGCCGAAAGGTCGACCACCATGTTGCTCAGGTCGAGCCCGTCCACGCGCTCCAAGATCGGCCAGCGCATTCCGCGCGAACCCTTGATCACCCGCGGCTCTTTACCCAGCCCCGAGAAGATGATCACCTTGTTCGGCGGCGCGATGTAAAGCAGGTTCTTGAGCGCGCCGACAATCAGCAGGATCGCAACGAGCCCGATGAAAATAATCAGGAACCAAGTCATGACTTCACCTCCTTCTTGCCGCGCAACGCCCCGGGAATGTCGATCCCCACGGTCTTGTTCACCGCGTCGAACACCTCGCCCAACATCGCCGGGTACGCGCCGAGGTAGTTCGAGAGCGTCTTGCCCTCGCCGCCGTCGATCACGCTCAGCGACTTCACCTCGATCTTCTTCACGCCCCTCAGCGCGCTTTCCATGATCGCCTCCAGGTCCTCGATGATCGAGATCTGCAGCGCGCTCGGCCCCGCCTCCTGCCAAGCCTGGTACATCAGGCTCAGCGCGACAGCGACCGCCGCACCGCGCTCGCGGATCTCCGCGGCGTTGCCCCGCGCGATGAATTCTTGCGCCTGTCTGTCCGCGTCTGCCGGCAGCACCTTGTCGACCTGAAGCCGGATCGCCTCCAGCTCTGCGCGCACTTTCTGAAGGTGCTGCTCGGCGACCGCGCGCGCCTCTCTTGCGGCGGCGGCCGTGCGTTCTTCTTCCGACTTCACGCGAGACTCCAAATCGGCCTTGATCGTACGAAGCTCGTTGCGCATCTTCGCGATCGCCGCGTCCGCCTCGGCGCGGCGCACGTTGGCGCGGCCCGAGTTCTCCGACTCCGACTGCTCAGCCGCGCGCTTGGCGTCCGACTCCGCGATCTCCGCCGATCGGATGATGTTCGCGATCGCACGACGCCCCGTCGCGTCGAGATAGCCCACTTCGTCGGCGACGTGCAGGATCTTCAGTGTGTCGAGGTGCAGGCCCAGCTTGTTCAGGTCCTCCTCGCTCTCCCGCGTCAACGACTCTGAGAACCGCAGACGGTCCTCGTTAACCTGCTCCGGCGTGAGGTCCGCCACGACGCCTCGGAGGTGGCCCTCCAGCGTCTCCTTCGCAACGCGCCGCAGCTCGTTCGGGTCGCTCTCCAAAAACCGCTCGATCGCGTTATTGAGCACGAGCCGGTTGCTCGAGATTTTTACGTTCGCGATCGCGTCCAGGTTCATAGCGATCCCGCCCTTGGAATACGCGTTGTGCACCGTGA
>JANWJY010000138.1 GCA_025451715.1 Fimbriimonadaceae bacterium
AAGCTCCTGCTCGTCCACGGCGACATCGACAACAACGTGCACCCTGGACACACGACGCGGCTGGTTGACGCGCTGATCAAGGCGAACAAGAGGTTCGACTTCATGGTCATGCCGGGCCAGCGGCACGGGTTCGGCCCGCTGAGCGGGTACTTCACCCAGATGGTGAAGGAGTACGTCGCAACGCACCTGCTCGGCGACGCCTACTCGCGGTCTGCGGACATGAACAACAAGGGCGGGTAGTCCGCTAGACCGTTCCGACCGCGCGGCGAAGCGCCGCGCGGGCGATCTGGAGGTCCGCCTGTGCGGCGGCGTAGTTTCGCTCTGCGGAGAAGAGCGCGTCTTGCGCGTCGGTGAGCTCGGTAAACGAGCCGATCCCGCCTGAATAGCGGCCGGTCGAGATGCGCACGAGTTCACGTGCGTTCGCGATCTGGACCTCGGCGGTCCTCAGCCTCTGTTCGGCGGCCTCGGCATCGACGCTTGCCTGCACGACTTCGGCGACGACGGTCTGAAGGAGCGAGTCGAGGGTCGACCTCGCTGTGAGCAGGTTTGCGCGGGCCTCTCGCACCCTCGCCGCGCCCGCGCCACTGTCGTAAAGCGGCCAATTGACAGTGATGCCGAAGCTGCCGGTCTGGTTGAGGAGCGGGTCTTCGGCGCCGCGCGACGAAAAGGTGGTGAAGAGGTTGACGGTCGGCGAGTTGGTCTGTCGCGCAAACGAGATCGCATGGCCCGAGGCGGCGATCGATGACTTCGCCTCTTGTACGTCGGGCCTTGATTCGAGCGCTGTCGCGACGAGCCCCTCGATGTCGCCGGCTCCAATGGCTTCGGTCGACTCGGCCAGCGTGATCGGCGTGCGCGGGTCGACTCCAAGATCGAGTGCTAGGGCGAACTTCGCGGAAACTGCCGCTGCCCGCGCGTTCGTGAGAGCGATCGTCGCTTCGGCGACAGAGTTCTTCGCGCGGACGAAGTCGGCGGGGGCGCCAAGGCCGGAATCGAGCCGAGCCTGTGCGAGAGCGAGCTGGGAGTTCCTGTTCGCGAGGTTGGACGTCGAGACCTCTTCGAGCTTGCGGGCACGGGCCAATCCGTAGAACGAGGAACGTACTGCGAGCGCGAGGTCGTTCATGGTCTGCCGATAACCGTGCTCGGCGACGTGCGCGAGCGAGCGCTGCTGCCGAGCGAACGCACGTGCACGACCAAAGTCGAACAGGAGTTGTGTGATCGTCGCTGCACCGTTGGAGCGGAAGCCTAGCCCGCCTCCCGGCGTGACGTCGTCGCCCTTGAGCACGGTCGCCTCGGTGCCGGTGTAGTTGAGGTTCAGTCGTGGGAGGAATCCCGCCTCGGCCTGTTGCGCTCGTGCTCGCGCGGCGTCGCGTCGCCCCTGCTCGGCGAGCATGACTGGGTTGTTCGACATTGCGACCTTTACGGCCTCTTCGGCTGTGAGCGGCTCTGTGCCGATCGTGCTGGGTACGGTCGGGAGTGAGAACCCTTGGAAAACCGGGACGTCCTGCGTGTTGGGGCGGATCGGCGGGGTCTGCGCGTTTGCGGTCCCAGCGACCAGGAGCACGGACAGGCAGAACCTCACTTCGCGACCTCTTTCGCTGCCGGCTCCTCGTGCCTCTTGCCGTTCGGCTCGGTCTCGACGTCGCCGCTCGACCAGTCGAGCGGCTTGGTGCGTGCTCGGATCTTTTGCTCGAAGTCGTCGAAGATCGTGTAGACGGTCGGCACGACAATCAAGGTAAGGAGCGTCGATGTCATGAGGCCGCCGATGACAGCCGTCGCAAGCGGGACGTACAGCTCCGAGCCGCTGCCGAGGCCGATGGCGAGCGGCGCCATGCCGAGGATCGCGGCGCATGTGGTCATCAGGATAGGTCGGAGCCTTGTCGGGCCCGCGGTCAGGATCGCCTCGTTGCGCTCCATTCCTTTTCGCCGCAAGAGGTTCGTGTAGTCGACGAGCAAAATTCCGTTCTTGACGACGATTCCAATGAGCATGAGCAGACCGATGAATGCCGTCATCCCAAAGTCGCGCCCCGTGATGAACAGAGCGAGCACGAGACCGATTGCGCACAGTGGGACCGAAGTCAGCACGACGAGCGGGTAGATGAACGACTCGAACTGCGACGCGAGCAGCATATAGATCAGCATGATCGCGAGCGCGACCGCGAGCCCGAGGTTGGCGAACTCCTCCTGCCCTTGAAGAACGCGGTAGCTGAGCGTCCAGTACGTGCTGGGGGGGAAGTCGATCTTCGCGAGCGCGGCTTCGACGTCTGCCTGGATCTCGTTCTCCGAGCGGTCTTGGATGTTGCCGCCGACGTTGATGTAGCGCTGTCGGTTCTGGCGCTGGATCTGGTTCGGGCCGATGTCGTAGCGCGCCTTTGCGACCTGTCCTAGCGTGATGACTGGGCCGGTGCGTCCGTCGGTGAGGGGAAGTTTTTCGAGGTCGTTGATCGATTTGCGCAGGGACTTGGGCACCTGCACGTAGATCGGATACTGGAAGCCGTCCTCTTGGTAGTAGGTCGAGAGCTGGCCGCTCGTGGTCGCGGCGATCACGCGCCCGACGTCGGCGAACGATAGCCCGAGCGACTGCGCCTTCTCGCGGTCGACTTCCCACTTGATCTCGGGGAGCGCGTCCTCGACGCCGAGGTTGACGTTCTCGAGTCCAGGGACGTCTGACATCGCCTGTTGGACGAGCCTCGACGCCGCGGTGAGTTCGTTCAGGTCGGTGCCGTACACGTCGATAGAGAAGTTCGTGTTGCCTCCCATCATTCGGGAGATCATGTCGAGTGTGGAGACCTGCGCCTGCGCACCGGGCAGCCCAGCCAGCTTCTGTTGGAGACGCTTGACGACTTCGTCTGTCGGCGCTTTGCGATCGGTCCTGAGCATGACCGTCACAGACCCTTCGTTGGATCCGCCCCCTCTAAAGCCGCCGCCACCTGCATTGGCGAAGATCGTGTGGACGTCGGGGTCGGCTAGGAGCACGGCTTCGACGCCCTTGAGGGATTCGTTGCTCGTCTCGACGGGTGTGCCGATCGGCAGCCGGAGCCTCACGTTGAGGTTTCCGCTGTCGGTCTCGGGAAACTGTTGCTTGCCGAGATACGGCCAGAGCACGAGTGCGGCAACGACGCACGCGACGCCGATCCCGACCACCCAGCCGCGGTGCTTGATCGACCACATGAGCCCGCGCCTGTACGAGGCGTCGAGCTTGCGCTGCATCGCCCCGACCTTGTCGAACGCGTGGAGCATTGGGGACTGCTTCTTTCTGACCTCGGGGTGTGCCTCCTCGACCACGTCCTTGCGACTCACCCACCGCGCGGCGAGCATGGGCACGATGGTGGTCGCATCTAGCAGCGACACCGCGAGCGAGAACACGACCACGAGCGCGAACTGTGTGAAGATCTGGCCGGGCCGGCCCTGGATCAGGAAGAGCGGGAGGAACACGATCATGACCGTAAAGGTCGAGGCCATAACGGCTGACAAGATCTCTTGTGTGCCGTTGACTGCGGCTTGGGCCGGGCCGGAGCGCTCGCGTTCGATGTGGCGGTAGATGTTCTCGATCACGACGATCGCGTCGTCGACGATGAGGCCGGTCGCGAGAGCAAGGCCGCTGAGGGAGATCGTGTTGAGCGTAAAGCCGGCGAAGTAGAGGAGCGCAAAGGTCGAGATGATCGAGATCGGGATCGAGAGCGCGACGACGAACGTGCTCTTGAGGTTGCGCAGGAAGAACGTGATCAGCAGGATGGCGAGCACAGCGCCGATGACGGCCGTGTCCTTGAGATCGTTGATCGAGTCCTCGATGAAGCCGGACTGGTCGTAAGTGATTGCGAACTTGATGTCTGGATTGCGCACGGCGACGTCGCGGATGACCTCTTGCACGTTCTTTGAGGTTTCGACCGTGTTCGCGTCGCTCTGCTTGGTGATCGAGAGCCCGACGGCCGGTTGCCCGTCCAATCGGGAGTAAGACTGGACGTCTTGGCTCGCGTCGCGCACGTTTGCGACCTGGTCGAGCGTGATCTGCCGCCCTTCGACGACGCCGACAGGAACCTTGCGGAGCTCGTCGACGCTCTTGAAGTAACCGACGCTACGGAGGTTGTACTGGGTCTTGCCCTCCGTCACGATGCCCGCAGGAAGCGTGACGTTCTCTTCCGAGATCCGCCGAGAGACGTCGGCGAGCGCGAGGTTGTGCGCGCGCAGCTTTTCGGGGTCGACGTCGACCATGATCGCGCGGTCTTGGCCGCCGTTCACGCCTACCGAGGCGACGCCGCCGGCCGATTCGATCTGGGGCACGATCTCGTTGATCAGCCGCGTGCGGACTTTGATCACGTCGCCGTCTGCGGGCGCGACGCCGTAGTTGAGGATCGGCATCGACGAAGGATCGAACTTGAAGATCGAGGGCGCTGAAATGTTCGGGTCGCGCGGGAAGCGTCCTTTGGCGCGCTCGACGAGCTGCGCGATGTCGATCGCGGCCTGGTCGACGTCGACGCCGTACTTGAACTGCACGCGCACGGAAGCGGAGCCGAACGACGCGCTCGACGAGACCATGTCGAGCCCCTTGACGGTGCTGACGGCCTGCTCGATCGGCCTGGCAATTTGCGTCTCCATCTCCTCAGGCGAAGTGTTCGGCCAGTTGACGCTGACGTTGACGGTCGGGACGTCGATGCGGGGAAGAAGATCGACGGGGAGCCGCAGAAGACAGATGTAACCGAGGACTACCAGCGCGAGAATGCGCATGGACACCGCGACGGGGCGCGTGACGGAGAACTTGCCGACGTTCATGGGCGTTGTGGCCTTTCACCGCCTTTTTCGCCGGGAAGTTGCACGACCTGGCCATCGCGCAGTTGCATGAACGAGAGCGTAACGACCTGCTCGCCCGGCTCTATTCCCGACGTGATCTCGACCATTTTGCCGTCCGTCGCGCCAGTTTCAACCTCTCGGACAGACGCCTTCTTTTCGCCATCAATCACGACAGCGGTCTTGCCTTCCACCGACTCCTTGACGGACTCCTTCGGGACCGCGACCTTTGCCTCGACCCGCTTCGTCACGATCTTGATCCGACCGAACATCCCCGGCCTCAGCGCGCGATCGGGGTTTTCGAGCCGAACCTGCACGTCGAACTGTCGGCTCGCGGCGTCGGCGACGAGGTTGACGTGCGTGACCGTGCCCTGGAAAGTGCGGCCCTCGGCGCCGTCGACCGTCAGTTCGACGGTCTGACCTTGCTTGACGAGCGAAACAGCCTCGATGGGAAGCGAAGACTTGAAGAAGAGCCAATCGAGCGACTGCACTTCCAGCACTGGCTGGCCAGGCGATGCGAGCGAGCCAGGGTCTGCGTTCCGCGCGGTCACGACGCCGTCAATCGGGGAAGAGAGCACCGTGTTGGAGTGGACGGATCGAGCGAGGTCGAGCTGCGCCTGTGCAGACTCTACAGCTGCGCGGAGCGCGGAGAGGTTCTCCTCGTACGCGGGGTTCTGCGACTCGTTGGCGTTGGCGACCTTGAGTGCCGACTTCGCCTGCACCAGTCGAGCATCGGAGGCGGCGATGTCGGACTGCGCCTTTCGCTCAGCCATTGAGAGCTGTAGCTTGGCAACGTCGTGCTGCGAGACGGCGGACGCTCGGGCCTGTTTCGCCGACGCGAGCTGTGCCTCTGCGACCTTAACGTTGCCAGCTTGTACATCGACGGCGGTTCTGGCGTCGTCGACTTCCTGTGCCGCGATAAACCCCTGTCGGTAGAGCTCCTGCGTCCTCTCGAGCTTCGTTTGCGCGTTCTTGAGGCTCGCCTTTTCGCGACCGAGCACGGCTTCGGTGTTGGCGACCTGTGAGTCGGCGGCCTTGATCTTCGAATCGGCATCGCTCACCTGGGCCCTGGCGGACTGGACTGAGGACTCGGAGTTCCTCTTGACCTGTTCGAGGTCGGCCTCGGCGCTCTTGACGCCTGCTGCCTGGTTCTCGATTTGACTACTGATCGAAACCGTATTAGAGCCCTGGCCGAGCTTTGCCTCAGCCAAGCGTGCGCGTGAGGCGGCGAGGGCGGCCTGCGCCTGCACGACCTGGGCGTCCGATTCAGACGGGTCGATGCGCGCGAGTGCCTGGCCTGCTTTGACCTCGTCGCCTTCGCGAACCTGGAGGTACTCGATCCTGCCGCTGCTCTTGGGAGACAGCTCGACCCGTTGAGGGGACTCGAGCGACCCGACAGCCTCGATCGTGTCTGCGATGGTCGCAGGTCCTGCCAAGGTGACCTCGACCACCGGCGTGCGGCGGCCGCGGGAACTCACCTCTTCCTCTTTGCCGGCGTTCGCCTTGATGCGCCATCCGACGAGTGCGCCGATCGCAAGAAGGAAGACAATGAACCAGGCCCAGGGTTTCATAACAGCTACAGTCCCGAGTGCAATAACGGCGCTCAGACGGACTTGTTCCTAAAGATACTACGCCAGTACCCTTTGGCCTGTCGTTGAACCCGAAATGCCCGCACCCTTAGCGGTGCCATAATTGGCCTGTGGCCCTGGATTCGGGGCCTAGGAGATAGCCTTGAAGACCAGTTTTCTCGCCCTTTTCGCTTCCCTTGTGCTCGTTCTGGCCGGTTGCCAGGGCGGCACGCCCAACGCGAGCCAGCCTGAGGGTGGCGACAAGCCCGCAGAGAAGAAGAAGGTCGTCGTCGGGTTCAGCCAGATCGGCGCCGAGAGCGCGTGGCGCACCGCGAACACCGAGTCCATTCGGTCTGAGGCCGACAAGCGCGGGGTCGAGCTGAAGTTTTCTGACGCCCAGGGAGACCAGGTCAACCAGATCGCAGCGATCAAGAACTTCATAGCGCAGGGCGTCGACGTCATCGCTTTCGCGCCGGTGGTCGTGACAGGTTGGGAGTCCGTGCTGCAGGAGGCGAAGGAAGCGAAGATTCCTGTGATCGTCTCGGACCGCAGGCCAGACGTGCCTGACGACCTCTACGTGACGTTCATCGGGTCCGACTTTATCGAGGAGGGCCGGATGGCCGCACG
>JANWJY010000139.1 GCA_025451715.1 Fimbriimonadaceae bacterium
CCTATGCGGAGAAGCAGCGAGTGACGGGTCTCATGCGGCTGACGAAGGACGAGAGGCGAGTCGAGGAGTTTTTGACCGGCCAGGGGCTGAAGCGTCCGGCGCAGCTCGTGACCGTGATGCGGCTGCAGGGCGCGGAGGCTGCCTCGTTCACGGTGCAGGAGATCAAGGCGCTCGGCGGGGTCAGCGACTCGACGGTGAAGTCACTCTTGGACCAAGGGCTGCTGGAGCGCGTCGAGGTGGAGCAGATCGAGAGGTCGAAGCCGCCGCAGCCGAACGCAGATCAGCAGCGCGCGATCGACGCGGTCTCCTCGGCCGTGAAGGAAGGGCGCGGCGAGAGCTTTCTGCTCTACGGCGTGACCGGATCGGGAAAGACTGAGGTCTATTTGCGCTGTGCGGCGGAGGCGCTGCAGTGGGGAAGGCAAGTGCTTTACCTCGTGCCGGAGATCGCGCTGACCGCGCAGGTGATTGGGCAGTTGCGCGCGCGCTTCGGGCGAAGCGTCGCGGTGATGCACAGCAACATGGGCGCGTCTGAGCGGCTGGAGAACTGGCTCGCCGTTCGGCGCGGCGACGCGCCGGTCGTGCTCGGTGCGAGGTCGGCGCTGTTCGCGCCGTTCACGAACCTCGGCCTGATCGTGATGGACGAGGAGCACGAGGCGAGCTACAAGCAGGAGAACGCGCCGCGCTACCACGCGAAGCGTCTCGTCGGGTTCTTGTCGTCGAAGTTCGGTGCTCCCGTGGTGATGGGGTCGGCGACGCCGAGCGTGGAGACGTTCTTCGAGGCTTCGCTTGGTCGCGTGACTCGCTTGGACCTTCCCGTACGTGCGGCGGACGCGCGGATGCCGGAGGTCCACATCGAGGACATGACCGACATGTACAAGTCTGGCCACCCGTCGATCTTCTCCGACCGGCTTGAGTCGCTGATCACTGCGACGCTGGAGAAGAAAGAGCAAGTGATCTTGTTCTTGAACCGCCGCGCATACTCGCCGTTCATCGTGTGCCGCGATTGTGGACACCGGTTCCTGTGCCCCGACTGTTCCGTTTCTCTCGCGCTGCACCGCCGCGACCGGAAGCTGCGGTGCCACCACTGCGGGTACCAGATCAATGCGCCGGAAGTGTGTCCCGAGTGCAAGGGCGAGCGCGTCTCTGGTTTTGGCGTCGGTGCGGAGAAGGTGGAGGAGCTGGTTTCGACGACGTTTCCCGGCGTGCGCGTCGCTCGGCTCGACCGCGACACGACGAAGAGGAAGGGCGCGCTGGAGGAGACGTTCGCGAAGTTCAGAGCGCGCGAGACGGACGTGCTGGTCGGCACCCAGATGGTCGCGAAGGGGCTGGACTTTCCGAACGTGACGCTGGTCGGCGTGATCGCGGCGGACGTCTCGCTCAACGTGCCGGACTTTCGCGCGTCGGAGCGAACTTTTCAGCTCTTGAGCCAGGTGGCGGGGCGTGCGGGCCGCGGACGGTCACCCGGGGAGGTCGTGATCCAGACGTTCAATCCGCACCACGTCGCAGTGGAGTTCGCGCAGAAGCACGACTACGCGTCGCTTTACAACGCGATGATCGAGGAGCGCCGCGGGGCGATGTACCCGCCGTTTGTGCGGATCGTGAACGTGTTGGTGATCGGCGACGAGATCTCGGACGTCGTTTCTGTTTCTGCTCAGACAGCGGAGCGCTTGCGCACTGCTCTCCCGTCAGTTCCGGTGCTCGGACCGACTTCGTGCCCGATCGAGCGGCGCAGCCGGATGTGGCGACGGCACGTGCTGGTCAAGCTTCCGCCGGACGGCGACCCTGCGCCGGTCGCTGAGGCGATCAAGGGGTTGGGTAGCGCGCGCACGCGTGTGTGGATCGACGTGGACGCTTACAACTTGGCGTAGAATCCGGCGCATGCCACACACCCGCGAGGACGCGTTCAAGTTACTCAGCGAGCACACCCCGAGCGAGGCGCTGCGGCGGCACTGCATGGGCGTCGAAGCGTGCATGCGTTGGTACGCGCGGAAGCTCGGAGAGGACGAAGAGAGCTGGGGGAACGCGGGACTTCTGCACGACTTCGACTACGAGCAGCACCCGGACGAGCACCCGCTGTGGGGCATGACGCTGCTCCGTGAGAACGGCTGGTCTGAAGATGTGATCCGAGCGATCGGCGCGCACTACACTGCGAAGACGGGCGTCGTGCCGACAGCGCCGATGGACAAGTACCTGTACGCGTGCGACGAGCTGAGCGGGTTCATCACGGCGGTGACATATGTGCGGCCGTCGCGCAGCGTGATGGACGTCGAGGTGAAGAGCGTGACGAAGAAACTGAAGACGCTGAACTTTGCGGCGGGAGTGAATCGCGACGACGTCTACCAGGGCGCGGAGCTGATCGGCGTTCCTTTAGAAGGCCACATTGCGAACTGCATCGCGGCGATGCAGGGGAGCGCGGAGGACCTGGGGCTGAAGGGGAGTTCGGGTTAGCGTCCGCCGCCTGTCGTTCCGCCCGTTGAGCTGCCACCGGTCTTCGTCGGAACTTCATCGTCGTCGATGAAGAGAGAGGCGTTCACGTTGTTGCCAGACATCGACTTGTCTCCATCTTTCGTCGACATCGTAATGTCGTTCGCGACGTACTGGTCGCCGATCGAATAGAACAGCTTGACTTCTTGCTTGCCCGCCGCGCTTTTGAGCGTCAGCGTCTCCTTCTCGCCGTCGTAGAACCCTTCGAGCGCCCATCCGAGCCGCCAGCCCTCGGTCAGATCCTGCCGTGCGAACGGCGAGCCAGTAATGATCGCTTGCCGCTCGCCCTTCTTGTACCAATACTCGACCTTGTCCGCGATGACCTTGATCGGAAACTTGCGCATGTTGTCGGAGTCGCGCAGCATGTCGACCTGCGCCTGGGTCGCGCCCTGCGGGTTGGTCTTGAGCGATTCTGGAGTCACGCGTTCGATGGTGGGGAACTCGCTCTCGGCGACCTTCTCGTCGCCTTCGGACTTCACGACCATGCGAACGACGCCGGTGAAGATCGCACGGCGCTCCTTGCGGAACACGGTGGCCTCGTCGCAGAGCATGTTCGCGTCGACGCCGAAGTATTTGACGTTTCCCTTCGCGACGAGGACCTCTGTGTCCTTTACATGGTCGACGGCATCGGCGATGACGATGACTTCGCCGTCAGTCGCGCGCGCGTTCGTGTACGATGACGTCTTGCCGTCGGGGCTCAGCTTAAAGTTTTTGCCGACGATCGTCCACTGTCTGCGCTGCCCGTCTTGCGTGAGCTCATCGATCTGACCGACCCACATCACGTTGTTCGCAGAAAGCTCCTTCGTTGTTGTGTTGAGTGAGAGATCGCTCGCCTTTACGAGCCCTCCGGCGAGCTTGCCCTGCACCAGGCCGCGAACGAGCAGCGTCCTGACCGGCTCGTCGTACACGAAGCTCTCGCTCACGAGATCCATGTCCTTGTTCACGACGTGCGCACCGTCCTCGGCCATCATCCGGTTCTGGAAATAGTGGTAGGTGCCGCGGTCCATCTCGAACGCGAACGGCTCGCCGTCGCTCGGATAGAACTTGCCCTTGCTAACGTCCTTCAGCACCATCTGCGAGCGGTCGCGTCGGACCTCGACGGTGTCGACCTCGGCCTCGGCGGCAAGGCGGTTCCTTTCGTACGCCTTCATTTTGAAGCCGGACATCGTGACGCCGACCTCGGCGCCGACTGGCTTGCCCGTCAGGCCGAACTTGGCGAACGGGCTCGCGCGCAGGACGCTGTCGAGGCCGATCCAGCCCATCGCAAGCACGCCCGCGCCGCCCAGAACGAGCAGCGCGCTTTTCACCAGGGGTCTAGCTGATGATGACATTGACTACTACTTGGACGTTCGGGGCGGTCACGGTGACTGGTGCGGTCCCGGTCTTGGGCCCGTTCGTCGCCCTCACAGTGTAGATCCCCACGGGCGCCCACAGCTTGAATTGGCCCGAGCCGTCGGCCGTGGTAGTTCGGATGACGTTGAGTCCGTCCAGTAGTTCTACGAGCGCCCCGGCGCCGTCGTTGACTGGGAGGACTGTGCCTGTGATGTTGGCAGGGAGCGGCGGCGGCTCGTCGAGGCTCTCGGGCGAGATCTGCAGGGTGCCGACCTCGATCACGCCACCGACGGCGACCGTCGGCGGACTGAACTGCCGCGTCACGTAGAGCGGCTTAGAGACCTCGCCGATAAGGTCGCCGAACGCGGCCGACTGCGACGACGAGTATGCGACGTTGAGCAGGCTGAACTCGCCGTTTGCGGCGGTGGTCGCTGTGCGGCCGGCGAGTTTCACCGTCGCGCCGGCGACAGGCTGGTCGTCCGCGGCGTCGGTCACCGTGCCGTGCACGGTCACAGTCTCAGGACCGATGTAGAGGTCGCCCAGGTCGACGGTGCCCGACGCGGGCGCAAAGTTGAATGTGAACACGACGGGTGGACCGCCGTCGGAGTAGCTCACCGTCACGCTGGTCGCGCCGACCGGAGCGGTGAGCACGAACGAGCCGTCGATGAGGTCGGTCGTTGTCGTGTTGCCGCCCGAGCTGACGGAAGCCGCAGGGCTCGTTGCGGAGTTCGACTCGATCCACAGCACGCGGCCGACGAGCAGGGCGGTGATCGGCGTTCCCCCTCCTCCACCGCCGCACCCGATGAGAACCAACGCTAAGAGAAAAAGAAGGAGCGTTCTCATGAGCCCCTCTTTGCGACGATGAGGAACGTCTGCACAGGCCCCGTCGCGTTGAAGTAGTGCTTGCCGCTCGAAGTGGTCAGGCGCTCGTAACGGTTCCTCACCGGGTCGTACAGCCAGAGCGTCTTGTTTCCGACGAGAGACTTGACCTGCAGCAGGATCCGCTCGCCGCTGACGAGACCGGACATCCTCACTTTGAACGTCTCCTCTCGGTCCCACACGCCGATGTCCTTGTACATCGTTCGGTTCGTCAGGATGGCCGACTGGAATCCGCCTGGCGAAGGCGGAAGTTCCGAGTCTCGCTTGGGATCGAACCCGTTAAACGTTAGGCTGCTCTGCCCGACGATCACGTGCGTCTTGTGATCGCGCGAATTGCTGAACTCGACCTTGGTCTCCCACTTTTGTTCGGAAGGCCCCGGCGGGTTCATCGGTTGCGGGCCGCGGTTCAATGGGAAGTCGGTCGGCGTGAACACCATGACGGCTCCTTCGGGCCGCAGCGCGCGGACCATGTATCCCTTGCCGGGAACAAACGAGGTCGCGGGGAGCATCGTGCCCGCGTCGGGGTTGCCGCCGTTGGGAACGAACTCGAACACCGTGTTGCCGATGATCGTTCCGACCGACTCCGCGTAAGTCGAGAGCGCTTCCGTCGCGACGGTGAAACTCAAGTTGGTCGTCGCGAGATTCTGCGCGAACGGCACCGACACCGAGTTCCAGCCCGGTAGGAGGGCGGTGGACATCGGTGTCTTCGGCGGTGAGTAGCCACGCACCAAGATGTTCGTCAGCGACGGCAGACGCAGGAAGTACCCTTGTCCCGCCATGACCTGCCCGGCGTCGGGGAAGAGGTCGTACCGCACGAACGTCGGGTTCCAATGGGCGAAGAGCGTCTGACCGTCTGTAGTCCCGAACACAGAGGTTGGTCGGATCCGGTACGGCTGCAGAGGGATGCCAATAAGATTGAGCTGCGCACCGATCGCCGCGTTGTACACCGTGTCCGAGTCGGGGTCGCTGAGGTCGAGCGCGAGCAGTCCGACGCCCTTGTTCACGCGACGGCTGAACAGCTCGACAGCACCTTGGAACACGCGCACCGTGACAGGCTGTGCGTTGTTAAAGCTCGCGTCCGTGATCCTGTGTCCGAACGCGAAGTTCTGCACCGCGATCGCCGTCTGCGAACCGCCGATCCACTCGACCGAGACTTCGTATCCCGGTCCGACGGGAGCCGGTAGTCCCGTCAGCGTACCGATGAAGTTTCGCGCGGGGAAGGGATTGCCGCCGGTTGAGAACGAGCCCGCAGGAAGCACGACGCGAGAGTTCGCACCGAGGAACGGAACGTCGACGGCGACGCGATACTGCTGTCCGCCGAACTGCGTGCTGACAAAGTTCGGCACGACGGAACCGTACGCTCCCGCAAAGTGGATCTCATCGTCTTGCACCGACGCGAAGAACCGCGTGAAGTCGGGACGCCAGTAGATCGGATACCCGGTCCCGGCGAGAAGCGACTCGTCGCCGTTCGCCGCCGTCCTGAACGCGTTCGACTCGATCGCGAACACTCCGAAGTCGCTCGTGCCTCCCGTCGCCTCGATCGGGAACGGCTGCACCATGATCTTCATCCCCGCGGTCGTCTCGGTGTCGAGGATGTACTGCCTCTCGACCCAGCTGGCAAAGCTGAACCCCTCGATCGTGCCCGTGCCGCCAGCGAGCGTATCGATGACTTGCTGACCCAACACCACGAGGTCATCCATCGTCTGGTAGGAGCCGGGACTCGCGTAGTACAGTGCGTTGAAGGTCGGGAAGAACGCGGGGTACTCAGTCGAGACCTTCGACCACGCGGTGCCGGCCATCAAGTATCGGATGAGGTAGACACCACCGGTGCTCCCCCCGGGCGGGAGCGAAGTGTTCAACAGGTTCGGAGCGATGAAGTCGCGGCAGCCGAGGGCCGACTGGTTGTACCAATCGTAGAACGCGCTCACGTCATACAGGCTGTCGAGAGTGGCCTCGATGACAGCCGGGTCGGGATTGTCGGGAAGCGAGCCGGGTGTGCGCACGACGCGCATCGTCGCTGCGCGCACGAACCCCTCTTCCACGGCATCGAACGGATACGGATTCAGTCCTTGGTAAGCCATCAGGAGGCAGTGGACGTAGTTGACCGCCGCGCTCACCGGCGAGTTGTATACGGGAAACCTGATCTCTGGCCCGTCCGGCCCGTTCGGGATGTAGTAGCCGCCCGCGACAGCGTAGCGGTCCTGAATGTCGGCGTCGTAGTTCCGTATGTGCACGTCGCCGGCGAGTGCGGGCTGGCCGAACACGACGTTCATCGTCGACACTGATTGCGTGAAGACGCTCTCGAGCATCGTGCGATAGCCCGCAGGGAACACGCGAGGTCCAACCGTGTCGAACACGGGGTTGATGTTCCCGCCGACGCCTTGGAACCCGCCGTTCAATGGAAGGGGAACGCCGTTGCGGGTCAGCACGACGCGCAAGGGAAGAGTGAACTTTGTGCGCAGCCTACCAGTAGCCGACCAGCGCTCAAATTGGGTCCGCCCGAGCAGCGCTGTTTGGCGCGCATGGCGCCTCACTGCAGCGTCGGCCAGGTCGTGGATCCGTCCGGAAAGGCGCGCCTGCCCCACCTCGACGCGCAGCTCTGCCGCTGCAACAAGGGAAGCTGTCAAGACCGCGGCCGCTACCAGGAGCGACCGCGTAATTCGGTCAATCCGAAGCACTATAAGTGACTACCTCTATGTTTGGAAGGATCCAATCTGGCTTAACGTTCGACTTGCGCCGCCGTTTGCCGTTCCAAGCACGAGATAGTAGTATGTCCGTCCGGAGAGCAGGTTCGGCCCGTCGTAGCCATAACTTGTACCAAATGCTGGGTCTGAGAGGTTGTCCCAGATCCAGTCCACCTCGACTCCAGGGAACTCGTCGTAGAGGAACACATAGAACTCGTCGGCGCCGGAGCCGCTGAGCCAGCGGAACGTCGGCCCCGAGGTGACGTTCTGCAGGATCAGTTCGTCCAGCGTGTCCACCACGACGATGTTGCTCAGCGGGCTTTCCATGTTCGGAAAGTCCGGGTAGAGCGCCGCGACCGCCGAGATCGCGTAGCTATAGGTAGAACTTTCGTTCGGGCCGATGTCCACGTAGAACGCAGACAGCGGGTCCGCGCTGAAGTCGAGGTAGTTCATCACCGACGTGTCGCCAGGCGAACGATAGATGAAATAGCCCAGCAGGTCTGGATGCGTGAACGAGTCCCAGAACAGGTCGGTCTCAACGATCAGGTTGGTCAGGCCGCGGTTCTCGGCGCGCCGCTGCGCAACCATGACTCCGTCGGCGCGGTAGCGCTTGTCGAAGCGCTGCTTGACCTTGAGGTACGGATCTCCGGCGTTCGGCGCGCGCGTCGGGTCGACAGGCGTGACCCACGTGACTGCATCGAGCCCTGTCGGCGCGTCGAACTCTGTCGGCACCGGATCGTCGAGGATCAGGTTCACGACCCGCGTCTCGCTGTTGCCGAGCGTCACAACGGA
This sequence comes from Fimbriimonadaceae bacterium, assembly GCA_025451715.1. Taxonomy (GTDB): domain Bacteria; phylum Armatimonadota; class Fimbriimonadia; order Fimbriimonadales; family Fimbriimonadaceae; genus JADFMN01. The sequence goes on from JANWJY010000139.1 coordinate 8,172, forward strand.
AACGTCGCTCCGATAGCCCTGCGCGGTTGCGGAGATCTCGTACGTTACTCCCGAGAGCACGTCCACGAGGGTGTACTGGCCGAGTGAGTTCGTGAAGTCGCGCGAGGCGCTGCCCGCTCCGTTGAATGCGAACACCGACACGTTCTCGAGCGGGTTTC
>JANWJY010000140.1 GCA_025451715.1 Fimbriimonadaceae bacterium
TCTTCATGGAGATGATGGGCGGGATGTTCGGAGGCGGCCAGGCCAAGGACTTTACTGAGGAGCCGACTGAGGTGATGCCGAACGGGCTGCCGCTCGACGGCTTCGTATTGCTGGAGCTGGCCAACGAGCCGATCGCGAAGCCCGAGGGCGCGAAGAGCATGATCTTCTTCATGTTCGGCTCGCTCGGCGCGGACGAGTTTGCGATGTTCGAACTGATGAGGGAGTCGAACGCGGACGAAATGGCGGAGGTCGGGGAGATGTTCGCCCTGCCCGACAAGGTCAAGATCGGCTCGCGCGAGAAGATGAACTTTAAGTTCTGGCTCTCGGCCGTCGCCGGGATCTCGAAGACCCTGATCGACGATTCGGTGTCCAAGGATGCGGCTACGGTGTCGATGTCGGACCTGCCTCCGGCGTTCAAGGCGCTCATCGCGCAGAGGAAGCAGGCGATCAAGGACTCGCCGTTCGGAAAGTTGATCGGAGGGATCGGCCAAAGCCCCTAGATTCCCGTTTAGACGGGATTTTTTGCCCTTTTTATGTGCGCCCGGTACTCGTTCTTCAGCGTGCAGCTCTTCCAGCAGGAGTTCGACCTCGACCCCGAAGGGATCGAGCCGCACTTCAACATCGCCCCGACCGACGTCGCACCCGTGATCGTGCAGGACTCTGACGGGCGACGGGTGGAGCAGATGCAGTGGGGGCTCGTGCCGAGCTGGTCGAAGGACGTGACGATCGGGCAGAAACTGATCAACGCGCGCGCCGAGACGCTCGCGGAAAAGCCGAGCTTTCGCGCCGCGCTCAAGCGGCGGCGCTGCCTCGTTCCCACTGACGGTTTCTTCGAGTGGAAGGGCGAGAAAGGGCACAAGCAGCCGTTCCTTATTCGAATGAAGTCCGGATCGCCCTTTGCGTTTGCCGGGCTGTGGGAGTACTGGGAGGGGGTCGAGGGCGCGCTCGTGACGTACACGATCATCACGACCGAGCCGAACGAACTGCTTGCGACGGTCCACACGCGCATGCCAGTGATCATCGCGCGCAGCGACCGCGACGCGTGGCTCGACCACTCTGTGCAATCGAGTGAGCTGGTCTTACCTCTGCTCGCTCCGTATTCGGCAGATGAAATGGAGATGTATCCGGTCACGAAGGCGATGTCGAACCCCTCTTATGAGTCGCCGACGATCGTGGAGCCAGTGGCGGCGGAGACGTTATTCTGAGTGCAGAGTGCGTAGTGCGTTCAATCCCTAAACGCTGATCTCCTTGGCACCCAAAGCAGTGAGTGCGTCCTTCTGCGCGGCGAGGGCGCTGACGCGGACCTGGCGTCCCGCGCGAAGCGCTTGTTTCGCAAGCCTATCCATGTTGCCACCGGCGGCGACGCAAACGAAGTCGAGCTGGTGGGAGAGCGAGGCGCCCAGGCGGTCTCGGAGCCGGTTGCTGTTGGGGTGGTAGCCGCCCTCCGGGCTGACCCAAGTCACGGCAAGATCGGTCTTGGCGTCGAACTTATACCGCCAGAGCCTGGCAGCGCGAAACGGTTCTTCGTTCAAGTCTGCGCCGAAAACTTGGAAAAACCCCTGGTCCAAGACGAGCACTCTTGGTGCGCCCCACCGCAACGGCACGACCGCTGCCCGCTGATATTCGGGGGTGTCGTGTCCGCTCACGAGGACGCGCCCGTCGAGCACGCCTTCTTCCACGGACTTCTCGATCAGCTCAAGTGCCTCGGGCGGCGACTTTCGCGAGCTCATGACGCAGAAGGTTCGACCGTCGAGCAGCCTTGTGTTGCCGTAGAGGAACAGGACGCCCGGCGGGTCGGTGTCCATCGCCTCGATGCGGCGCGGGTAGTGCGCGTCGGCGGCGGAGACGATGTCGATGTCGTAGCCGTCGAGGCGTTTGAGCAACGCTTCCGCTTGTTTGACCCGTTCCTTTGGGTTGTTCGCCCACTCCCTCGCGGCTTTGACCGTAAACCGATACTCTTCGCGCAGCGCCTCTTCGCCGAGTCGCATGAACTCCTCGATCGACCTGCCGAGGAGGTCGTTGCGCGTGAGCACGCGCGTGACGGTGCGCCCTCCGATGCCGGGCGTCAGTGAAAGCGCAACGACGAGCGTCCTTCGCGAGACGTTCTTCATGCGACCCTCCGGGCGGCGTCGAGCAGCGCCTTCACGGCCTTGTCGCCGTGCAGCGACATCGCATCGCCGACCTCGCCGTGCGAAAGCGTGCTTTCGGAAAGTCCGGACGCAGGGTTTGTCACGACGGCGAGACACGCGTAGGGCACGCCCGCCTCGCGCATCGCGATCGCCTCGTTAGCGGCGGTCATACCGACGACATCTGCACCGAACTCGCGCAAGAGCGAGACCTCGAACGGCGTCTCGTACCGCGGTCCATTCATGCACGCGTAGACGCACGGCGACACCGCTCCGGAAAGAAGCGACGACATGGGGAACGGAGAAGAGAAGTCCGTGTGGCGCACGTCGCGCTGGAACAGTGTGGTTCCGCGCCCGCTCGCGTCAAGGAAGTCCGTGCACGATGCGAACGTCCCGACGCCCCAATCCGGACGCAGCGATCCGACGGCGGCAGACGACACGCACCCGCGGACGCCAAGACGGCGAAGCCCGTCCGCGATCGCTTCGTACGAAACGGCGTGCGGCGGCACTCTGTGCCCGATCGCGTGCCTGCGCACGATGACTAGCGACACCCCCTCATAAGTGACAAGCCGACCGCGCAACGCCCCGAACGGCGTCGGCACGCAGAGCGCATGTCCGCCGAGCGCGGCCAGGCGCTCACCGATCCCGGTGCCACCGATGAGCGCGACGTCGGCCTTCAGCACGGGTGCGATGTTACCGTGGGGCATACTTGGCCATGCACCGCAGCATCGCCTTCGACGGCGCAGCGCGCACCGTCACGGGCTCGAGGCACCTGCTCTCCATCGGTGGACACAAGGTCCTCATCGACTGCGGCCTGTTCCAAGGGCCGCGCGAGATCCGCGAGCGCAACTGGGAGCCGTTCCCGTTCAACGTGGACGAGATCGAGATGCTGCTGCTGACGCACGCGCACACCGACCACGTCGGGCTGTTGCCGCGGTTGGTGAAGCAAGGCTTCAACAAGCCGGTGTACGCGACTTCGGGCACGATCGGACTGGCCAACGTCGCGCTTCCGGACGGCGGGCGGCTACAGGAAGAGGACGCGCGGTACCACAACAGGCACCAGACAACTCGCCACGAACCGGCGCTCCCGCTGTTCACCGAGAACGACGCGTACGACGCGCTGAAGCTGATGAAGCCGGTGCACTACCACCAGCCGTTGAAGCTCCCCGGTGGGGCGACGGCGCGGTACCTCCCGGCGGGCCACATCCTCGGCGCGTCGCACATCGAGGTCACTTTGGAAGACGGCGAGATCGTCGTGTTCTCCGGCGACGTTGGGCGCTACGACCGCCCGATCCTGAAGGACCCAAGCGACATCTTTACGGCAGACTATCTGGTCGTGGAGAGCACATACGGTGACCTTCAACACTCAAAGGAGGACACGGAGCGAAAACTCGCGGACCTTATCAACGAGGCGTCGAGGAACAAGAGCGTGATCCTCGTACCAAGCTTTGCGATCGGGCGCACGCAAGAGCTGCTTTGGTACATCCACCTCTTGATCGAGGGGAACAAGATCCCGCGCATTCCGATCTACGTCGACAGCCCGATGGCGAACGCGACCACGCTGCTCTACACCAACCACACTGAGGACCACGACACTGAAATGAGGATCAGCCTCGCGAAAGGCGAGTCTCCGCTGAATCCTGAGCTCGTACGGCTCGTGCAGGATAGGAACATGTCGAAGGCGCTCAATTTGGCCGACGGCCCGATGATGATCATCGCGGGCAGCGGAATGGTGAACGGGGGGCGTATCGTCCACCACCTTAAGCAGCGGCTGGGCGATCCGAGCACGGTCGTGCTCTTCACTGGGTATCAGGCGGAGGGGACGCGCGGACGCGACATGATCGAGGGCGCGGAGAGCGTGAACATCCTGGGAGACGAGGTTCCAGTGCGGGCCCGGATCGAGAAACTGAATTCGCTCTCTGCGCACGCAGACTCGGAAGAGCTGATGCGCTGGATGTCGCACTTGAACTCCGCGCCGAAGCGCGTGTTCCTCGTGCACGGCGACTACGAGGTCCAAAAGGAGTTCCGGCTGAAGATCATCGAGCGGTACGGTTGGGAGGTCGACATCCCCGCGCCGGGTGATGTGTTTGAATTTTGAGAGCTGAGAGCTGAGGGCAGAGAGCAGAGTGCATAGTGCAGAGTGCGGCACGAGCTCTAATTGCCTTTTCTTACCCAGACGAGCATCGCGTTCGGCCCGCGGTTTGCCCAGGTGAAGTAGGGGACGAAGCGCGCAGTCCTTGCGACAGTCGACGAACGGTCGTACGGCCCGTAAAGCTCACTTCCGGCGACAGTGTCAAGAGTTCCTTGCGCATCGAGTAGAACCGTGCCGAACCCGGTGCTCGAACGTACGACACCGACAGGCGAAGTGACGTGCGCCGACCAGAGCTGAGGTGCGGCGCCAAGGTCGTGCTGCTCCAGGCAATAGACCAGCGGCCCGCGCTGCAGCGCGGTGCGGCCCGCGCACGACTGGACGGAAGGGTGTGCCGCGGACCACTTCGCGTCCATCGGACAGGAGACGGTGATTAGGTCTCCTTGCCGCCACTCTCGATCGATCACGATGAATCCCTTTTCGACCCGTGACTCGACATTGACGCCGTTCACGGTTGCCGCGAACGACCCTGCCCAGTCGGGGCGTCGAAGCGCGACGCGCTTTAGCCCATCGCACCGGGCTATTCTGAGCGAGAAGTCGCCCGTCCATGGGTAGTCGCCTTCGATCGCGACCTCTGCCGCTTTTGAGCTGTAGCGACCGCTGATCGGGATGGCAACGTAAAGCGTTCCTTCATCCGAAGCAACAGCGTATTGACCGATAGACATGACAAGCCGTGCGATGTTCGGCGGGCAGCAAGCGCAAGTGAACCACGGCTGTCGCTCGTGGCGGCCGTCGCTCTCGAGCGGGTTGTCGTAGAAGTAGCGATCGCACGACTCCGAGACACCGCTCAGCACGGCATTGTACAGCGCCCGCTCCAAAACGTCGATGAACTTGCCTTCACCAGATACGAGGAACATTCGCCACGCCCAGTACACGAGCCCGATGCCTGCGCAAGTCTCCGCATACGCGTCAATGTTCGGCAGGTCGTAGTCGTCCGTAAAGCCTTCGTTGCGCCCTGACGATCCGATCCCGCCTGTGACGTACATCTGTTTTGACACCAGGCCATCCCAAATCGTGTGCAGGGCCGTCATCGTCGGCTCATCGTCTGCAAGCGTGTCGACGGCGCCGCTATAGAAGTACATCGCTCGCACGGCGTGGCCGACTGCGCGGGTCTGCCGAGCGAGGGGCATGTCGTCCTGCGCGTACGCGCCATCGTATACGCCGTCCTTGATGTAAAGCGGCTTGACGCCTGGCGTCAGAGCGACGACCGCGGGGTCTTGAAGCTCGGCTTCAAAGCGACTAGGTCGCGTTCCGCGAGACTGGACCTGCCAGCGCGCGTAGTCCCCGTACTTCTCCTCGCCCGTTACGTCGGAAAGTCGCACGAGTGCGAGCTCCAGCTCTTGGTGGTCGCCGCAGGCCGGCGGGCCGGAAGCAGGGAACTGCGCCATGATGTGGTCTGCGCACCGCTTGGCTACGTCGAGCAACCGCGACTTGCTAGTTGCCTCGAAGTGCGAGACCGCGGCTTCGATCAGGTGCCCCATGCAGTACATCTCGTGCAGCGCGCTCAGGCTCTTCCATCGCATCTCGGGGCAAGACAGCTGGACGAAGGAGTTGATGTACCCGTCGGCTTGTTGCGAGGCGGAGATCAGGTCGATCGCCTCGCTGACCATGGCCTCTAGACCGTTTGCCAACCCGATCGAGATCGCGTACGATGTCGCCTCGAGCAGTTTGTAGACGTCGCTGTCGTTGAAGCGCAGACCTTGAAACCCGCCGTTTTCGCGCCTCGCGCACCGGCGCAGGTTCTCGAGGCGGCTCGTATCTTGGCACTGCTTCCACTGGTGTACGAGGCCCGTGCTCGACATTTGGCACTGCCAAGCGGACCAAAAGGAGTCGGTCAGCGTCGTCGACTTGAGCGGCAGACTCCTCAACCTGGCAGACATGCGAGCCATTCTGACCCATACTTGCGGGAACCTTGGAGCCCTTGCCGACATTATCAAGGTCAACCATAGTTGTGTCTGTGGCAGGATGGGTCTTTCTCTATGCGCACGCCCAATCGTGCTCGAGAGTTCGAGCGGACGGTGAAGGGCGAGCTTGCGGTTCTTTATCGCGTGGCTCGCCGCATGGGCGTGTCCGCCGAGCAGGCCGAGGACCTGGTCCAGATCACGCTCGTCAAGGCGTTCCAGGCCTGGGACAGCTTCGACGGCCGGTACCTACGGAGCTGGCTGATCCGGATCCTGCGAAACGAGCGGCTGATGGCCCTACGGTCAGAGCACTCGGAGTCCTCGATCGAGGACACGCCGGACGCCGAACTTTGCGACGGGCCCTTTTGGGACGAAGTAAGCTGGAAGCTTGAGGCTGAGCGGGTTCTAGTGGAACTAGATCGCCTGCCGGACATTTACCAATTGGCGATCCAGCTCATTGACGTGGAACAGCTTACATACGAAGAGGCGGCCCGGGTCTTGGAGGTCCCGATCGGGACGGTGAGGTCACGGCTCTTCAGAGGGCGAGAAATGCTCCGGAACCGGTTGCAAGGGACATCCGGCACGCTTGAGCAGGTGCATTCATGAGGATCGATTGGCAGATGTATGAAGACGGCCAGCTCGGGCCCGAGGAAATGAGAGAGGCGGATGACGCCTTGCGCTTCGACTCCGGAGCGCGCAAAGAGCTCGAGGGCTTGCGCTCGTTCCGAAAGTCCGTGCGCGAGGCGGCGCTGCGCGAGCGGGTTCCGCAGAGGAGCCTTGAGCGCCGGCTCGACATGGTCGTCGGCCAGACGGCGCGTCCGTCGGGGCGAGTGCGCCTAGCGTACGGTGCAGCCGCGGTGTGTGCGCTCACATTCGCGTTTTTGGCCCTGAACAGGTTCGTACTAACGGACGACACAGTCGAGGTTCGAGAGCAATTTGACGATGTGGGTGCGGCCGCGGACTGGGCTTCTGATCGAAGCCACATCGAGATTCCGGATATTCAGAAGCTCGCGGTAGGACAGTTCGGCTCAGTGCACGCTGCGAGCGGCTGGGCGTGCTTCGACTACGCGGTCGACGGCGAGACGGTCCACGTTTTGGTCTCGCAAGGCGTGGCCAGGAAAACGGGCTGCCACAGCGTTTCGACGAAGGCGGGCGTAGTCTATGTCCAGGTGGGCTCTTCCAACGTACGGCTCAACCTTAGAGGGCTGCTGTTCGTTGTGATGGGAACGAACTTGGACAGGAACATTTCGGTCGCGGAGTCGCTAGGCGCCCAACTCGGACCCATCGGTTAACTGAGCGTTACCGGCGCGCCCGATTCAAGCGACTGCACGATCGCGTGCATCACCCTCACGGTCCCGACCCCTTCTTCCAGGTCTGGGTGGTTCGGTGTATCGTCCGTGATCGCGGCCGCAAAAGAGTCGATGACGTTACAGAACTCGCCGTAGTGCATTCCCTCGAGCTCGTGGCGGAAGTAGTAGCCCGCCATCGAGTGGGTCCAGTCCTCATCGATCTCAGTGCCGTCCTTTTTGGTGTATGTGAGCCGTAGGTCTGGGTAGCGCGCGAGCGCAGAGCCCGCCGATCCCTGGAGGTGGCACTCGACGAGTGATCTGCCCTTTGGTAGCTCGTGGATGCCGTAGTTGCCGAACGCGCGACCGATGCGACCGTCGCTTGAAACGAGCGTCGCTGCGATGACGTCGGGGGAATTCAAGTCGTGCGCCTTGCCGAGCGCCGTGATCGATCCGTAGGCGTGCACCTCTTTGATCTCTCCGAGGTACTGCCGCACGAGGTCGACCGGGTGGCTGAGTCCGAGGTACGCCCAGTGCGTCTCGCTCATCGACCATGGGCTCTTCTTGTAGAACCAGTCCATGCGGTGCGTGTACTGGGCGTCGACGACCTCGGCTTTTCCGAACATGCCTTGATCGAAAAGCTCGCGCATGCGAAGGAACGGCTCATAGAAACGCGTCGACTGTGCGACCTGCAATCGCATTCCTGTCTTCTTGGCCGTTCTCAGGAGTCTGTCTGCTTCCGACACTTCATTGAGCAGAGGTTTGGTGCACACAACGTGTTTGCCGGCCCTGAACGCCTCTTCGATCTGTTCTGCGTGCAGGCTGTCCGGCGTGTAGATCGCGACGATCTGCACGTCTTTGCGCGCGAGCATCTCGTCGTAGTCGGACGTGGTCCAGAGTCCGGGGCAGACCTCCTCGGCGGCCCTACGCTTGTCCTCCTCGAGGTCGCATCCAGCGACGGCGCGACAGAGCCCTGAGGCGCGCAAGGCGACCAGCATCGTGTGGCCCTCGTGCAGGCCGACGACACCCACTCCAAACTTTTCGGCGTCTGGGACGAACCCCCAATCGCGGCGACGGCCGACGGTCGGATCGCCTGTCGGAAGGAGGTCAGGGTGGAGACTCACGAGGCGAGATTACCGGCATCGGCTGTCTCCGGTAGCCAATCTACCGGACTACCCGAACCGGCCCGAGATGTAGTCCTCGGTGGCGCGCATCTTCGGCCGCAGGAAGATGTCCTCGGTCTTGTCGAACTCGATGATCTCGCCCATCATGAAGAACGCGGTGTTGTCGCTCGCCCTTTGCGCCTGCTGCATGTTGTGGGTCACGATCACGATCGTGAACTGTTGCTTGAGCTCATCGATCAGGTCCTCGATGCGCGCAGTGGCGACAGGGTCAAGAGCGGAGCAGGGCTCGTCCATCAAGATGATCTTCGGGTCTACCGCGATTGTACGCGCGATGCACAGCCGCTGTTGCTGGCCGCCGGAGAGGCCAAACGCGCTCTGGTCGAGCTTGTCCTTGACCTCGTCCCACAGGTATGCCTTCGTCAGACAGTTCTCGACGGTCTCCTCCAGGTCGCTCCTTTTTCGCATCCCGTGGATCTTCGGCCCGTACGCGACGTTCTCAAAGATCGACATGGGGAACGGGTTCGCCTTCTGGAACACCATCCCCACAGCCTTGCGAAGTTCGACCGGGTCGACGCTCGATGAGTACACGTCGACTCCGTCGATCAGCACTTTGCCCATGAGGTGCGTGTCCTCGATCAGGTCGTTCATGCGGTTGAGGCACCGAAGGAAAGTGGACTTGCCGCAGCCGGAGGGTCCGATGAGTGCAGTGACTTGATTTGGAGCGACGTCGAGGGTGACGTTCTTGAGCGCCTGGAAACTTCCGTAGAAGAAGTCCAGATTGATCGCCTGGATTTTCGGCTCGACCGCCGGCTCAGCGACCATAGGCGTCTGAACCGGGGGCGTAGTCGAGGCAGCGGGTTCCATCACGACGACGGCCATCTCGCAGTTAGATTCTTGGTGAGGATTGTTAACGCCATGTTAACAGCCCCTCATCGCGTCCTGTCTGAGGGCGTGGTCGGCAAGCACGAGCGCGACCATGGCCTCGACGATCGGCACGGCCCTGGGGAGCACGCAGGGGTCATGGCGGCCCCTGCCCGAGATCGTGGTGTTCTCGAGCTCAGTCGTGACGGTCTCCTGCTCGTGCATGACGGTCGCGGTGGGCTTGAATGCGGCTCGCAGGGTGATCGGCATGCCGTTACTGATCCCGCCCTGGATGCCGCCGCTGTAGTTGGTCTTGGTGTACGCTGTCTTCTGGTCGTCGGAGCGGAAGGCGTCGTTGTGCCGGGTCCCCGTGAGCAGAGTTCCTGCGAAACCGCTACCGACCTCGAACCCCTTGCACGCGGGAAGGCTTATGAGCGCCTTTGCAAGGTCGGCCTCGAGCTTGTCGAACACTGGCTCGCCCCATCCGGCTGGGACGCCGCGCGCGACGCAGCACACGACTCCACCGACCGAGTCGCCGCCTTTACGGACGGCTTCGATCAGCTCGATCATTTTCGTCGCTGCGCCGGCGTCGGGGCACCGCACGTCGTTCACATCCACATTTGCGCGGGTCACAGTCAGTGGGTCGACCTCGGATGAGACGCCTTGGACATGGCTCACCCACGCGACGATCTCGACGCCCCACCTTTCGCGAAGCAGCCTTTGTGCAATTGCTCCGGCTGCGACGCGCCCCACCGTCTCGCGTGCGGAGGCGCGGCCGCCACCCGACCATGCGCGAACGCCGTACTTTTGGTCGTATGTGAAGTCCGCGTGCGAAGGGCGGTACTTCGTGCGCATCTCCTCGTAGTCGCGCGAGCGGGCGTCCTCGTTGCGGACGAGCATCGCGATCGGAGTGCCGAGCGTGACGCCGTCGTGCACTCCGCTCAGTATCTCGACCGTGTCGGACTCTTTTCGCTGAGTGACGAGCTTGCTCTGGCCGGGTCGCCTGCGATCGAGCTCGGCCTGGATCTCGGCGACATCGAGCGGCACCAGTGAAGGGCACCCATCGACGACGACGCCGACGGCGGGTCCGTGCGACTCACCGAAGGTCGTGGCGCGAAAGAGCGTCCCGAAGCTGCTCGACATCGCAGGCGAGTGTACCGGTCAGGCCAGCGCCTGGATCCGACGCGCGGCCTCCATGTCGTATGCGGTTAGGCCGCCCGCGTCGTGTGTCACGAAGGACACGCGGACCTTCTGGTACCCGACGAACAGGTCCGGGTGGTGGTTGAGTTTGTCCGCCGTGTGCCCGCACGCGACGGCGAACACAAGGCCGGCGGAGTAGGAGTCGAATGCAAACTCCTTAGTGACCATTCCGTCCTTGAGCGACCATCCGGGGAGGCCGGAGAGCCCTTCCTTGACCTCCGCGTCGCTCAGTTTGTCGTAGCTCAGTTTTGTCATGTTCTTGTGGGCCAGATTACCGGAGGGGGCTCAACCGGCCCACGGTAGACTCCGATTCATACCTCGGGGCAGTGTCGCCCCAGCCGAGTTCAAAGATGAGTTCCACTGAAGTCTCCGAAGTCGCTATCGATCTCGAAAGGGCCAAAGAAACGTTTAGAAACCTGTCGGCGGCGGAGCTTATCGAGCACGCGGTTCGGAACGGCGAGGGCGTGCTAGCCTCGAACGGCGCGTTCGTGGGCAGGACCGGAAAGTACACGGGCAGGACACCGCAGGACAAGTGCACGGTCCGCGAGCCGTCCTCCGAGGCGAACGTCTGGTGGGACAACAACAAGGAGATTTCGCCAGAGACCTTCAGCGGCCTCAAACGCAAGGCGCAGGGCGCGATCAAGAATAAGCGACTTTATATCGTCGACACGTTCGGCGGCGCCGATCCGAACCACCGCATCGCCGTTCGGTTCGCGGTCGAGAAGGCGTGGCACGCGCTGTTCGTCCGCTCGCTCCTGATCCGGCCGACTAAGGAAGAGCTCAAGAGTTTCAAGCCCGATTGGCACATTTACGACCTATGCACCGAGGTCTGCAATCCCGAGAAGGACGGAACGCGAAGCGACGCGGTGATCGCGCTCAACTTCGCCGACAAGGAGGTGGTCATCATGGGCACCGAGTACGCGGGCGAGATGAAGAAGAGCGTGTTCACGATCCTCAACTACCTCCTGCCGTTGAAGGGCGTCTTGAGCATGCACTGTTCCGCCAACATCGGCGAAAAGGGCGACACGGCGTTGTTCTTTGGGCTGAGCGGCACCGGTAAGACCACGCTCTCGGCCGACCCGCGACGCAGGCTGATCGGCGACGACGAGCACGGCTGGACGGACGAAGGCGTGTTCAACTTCGAGGGCGGGTGCTACGCGAAGTGCATCAAGCTCAGCAAAGAGGGCGAGCCGCAGATCTTCAACGCGATCAAGTTTGGTGCGGTGCTCGAAAACGTGATCCTCGACGAGGGCAGGAACCCGGACTACAACGACAGCTCGCTCACCGAGAACACCCGCTGCGCGTACCCCGTTGACTACATCGACGGAGCCGTGATCCCGAGCGTCGGCGGACACCCGCAGAACATCGTTTTCCTGACGGCCGACGCGTTCGGCGTACTGCCACCGATCAGCCGGCTCACGAATGAGCAGGCGATGTACTATTTCTTGAACGGCTACACCGCCAAAGTCGCGGGCACAGAGGCCGGCGTCACAGAACCGCAGGCGACCTTCTCGACGTGTTTCGGTGCGCCGTTCTTGCCGCTCCCTCCTGCGCGCTACGCGAACCTGCTCAAAGAGAAGACCGCAAAATACGGCTCGCGCGTATGGCTGGTCAACACCGGCTGGACCGGTGGACCGTACGGCACGGGCAGCCGCATGAAGCTCGCGTATACGCGCGCGATGATCGACGCGGCGTTCAGCGGAAAGCTTGACGGCGTCGAGTGTGCCGAGGACCCCGTCTTCGGTCTCGATGTACCTACGTCGTGCCCCGACGTACCTGCGGAGATCCTCCAGCCGCGCAACACGTGGGCCGACAAGGACGCGTACGACACGCAGGCGAAGAAGCTGCACTCGATGTTCGAAGAGAACTTTAAGAAGTTCTCGTAGCTATCGGGTGCGCCACGGCTTTTCGACGTCAGGGAAGATGTTCTTGATGTGCGCATTCGCGGGCTTCAAAAACCCCTTATGTCCATCGAGGTAGAAGACGTGGATCCCTGCACCGTGCCGCATCACTGCGTCATTCGATTCGTACCCCTTTGAGACGTTTCGGAACGCGAGCCGCGTGATGAACTTCGATTCTGGGCTCAGCGCCTCGTTGCCGTCGTCGAACCCGGCCATGAATGCGTCAAAGGGGATCACGTTTCCGTTTGAATCTCGGAACGGTACTGGATTGAAGCTCCCTTGCGACCCGTGGTTGGATGTTTCGACGAGAACAGCAGTGTCGCTCTGGCTCGTTGCAAGCAAGTAGGGGAAGGTCCCCATCGGCAGGTACATTCCATACGTCAGGTCGACGTCCTTTCGATTGCGTCCGTCATAGCCCAGGGCAGGCATCTTCTCATCCTCTTCGGCGGCGGGACAGAAGAAGTTCGCGCGCGCGTTCATGTAAGGCACGAGCTGTGAGGCCCAGACAGAGGGCTTGCCACCGACGATCTGTGGCGTGCCGTTGTCACCGACCTCGTAGAGCGGGGGAAGGCGCTGGTCGTTCTGCTCCGCGTACTGCATCATCGCGTTGTAGATGGCGTGCATGTTCGTCGCGCACACCTGTTTGTCGCGCTGTTGCATAAACGCGTAGTAAAGGGGGATTCCAATCGCGATGACTACCCCGATCACGATCAAGATGACGCGAACATCCTTTTTGGACAGGTAGATACTGCTCGTCTGCTTCGCGTCCTCGGGCGCGTCGACGTCGAACTGTTGCGTGGTGAGCATCACGGATCGATCAGCTCGAACTCCTCTAAGGTGTCCTTGAGTTTGCCCAATTCGACCGCGAGGTCGTAGTTGCCCGCGTCATACACAGGAAGCATTCCAAGGTGGATGTTCGCCGTGCCCACTTCCTTGGCGAAGAGCATGAGGGTTGAGAGCTCGTTGTCGCTAAAGACGTAGCCGGTCAGTTCGTTCGTCTTGTTGACGAGCTCTGGCGCCTTTCTGAGGTTGTTCGCCTTTGTTGCCTGCTCTTTGAACGCGACAAGGAATGTCCTTTGTCGCTCCTGTCTGTTGAAGTCGCTGTCCCTGCGATAGCGGACGTAACCCATCGCCTTCTCGCCGTCGAGGTGTTGGAGACCTGGCTCTAAGTCGATGTTCAGGTGGCCGCGCTCGTCTTCATAGCGGAGCCGTTTTTCGACGTCGATGTCCAGCCCGCCGATCAGGTCGACCATGTCCTGGAACACGCGGTAGTTCACGACGATCACTCGATCGATCTTCACACCGATCAAGTTTTCGACGGCCTCCTTGGCGAGGTCCGCCCCTCCGACCGAGTGGAACGCGTTGATCCTGCGGGTGGAGTGGCCCGGCACCTTTGCGAGCGTGTCGCGGGGGATCGTGATCCCGGTTATCTTCTTTTTGTCGAAGTGGAGCCGTGCGACCATGATCATGTCGCTGCGGGCTGCCTCGCGATCGACCGTCCGACCGCCCGGCGCGCGGTCCTCGTCCGTCCCGAGCATCAGGATCGTGATGTCGTTGCGCCCGAAGACTTCCTCAGGAGACTCCTTCAGGGGGTTGAGAAGGTCAAGGATGACCGGGGAGTCCTTTGCCCACCCAAGGAGCGTGCCGCCGGCCAGGGCCACTGTGACCAAGAGCCCATAGCTGACCCAGCCCAAAACCACCTTCCACCGCTTCGTTTCCGATGCTACTTGCATCCGTTTGATCGTACCTCTGCACCTTACGGACGGCTCGGGCCGGTCCATGCACCGTTCAACAGGTTGAGGAGCCTTTAAGTTCTCGGCAGACTGGTGCCGAACTATTCCCTTGTCTGCAAGTCCCTGCGAACATTCCGGCCCTCGGTTCCGTTGTAGACTGTAAGGACTCCAATGGACAGCAAGAGGGCATTTACGCTGATAGAACTGCTGGTGGTGATCGCGATCCTCGCGATCCTAGCGGCGTTCCTTTTCCCGGTCTTCACACGGTCAAAGGCAGCAGCGAAGAAGTCGGCCTGTATAAGCAACCTGCGCCAGGTCGGTCAGGCGATGCTCTTGTACATTGAGGACTACGACGATGTGTTCCCACACGCTGTTGACGCAGCCGACAAGTACCGGCCAGAGATATGGTCAGGGTTCCCGGACTTCATGGCGCAGATCCCCAACATGCCGATGATGCACGAGGCGCTGCAGCCCTACGTCAGGAACTATCAGATCTTCGAGTGTCCCAGCGACTCCGGGACGCAGGTCCTCGACACTCACCCGAACCTCGATTTCGTCACCGTGCCGACGATGTTCAACGTGTATGGGCTCTCTTACATGTACCGCACGGAGATCACATTCAGGCACTATACGCACGGCGCGCTGCAGAACCCCGCGACGGTCAATGTGATGTTCGACGGTGCAGGAAACTGGCACGAGGGGGAACGCGCTCTCAGGCTCGACGACGTGTCGAACGGCGAGTTCATCGCACAACGCAAGAAGTTTCGCTACAACATCTTGTACGGCGACATGCACGTGAAGTCTGTGCGCTACGACGCGCTTGATGCGGCGTGGGGGACGGACCTGTGAGAGCGCAGAGCGCTTTCTTGACTCTAGCGCCTAGTGTACGACCGTCACGCCGACCGACTTCTTCGCCAACAGCTGGTTTCCTTTCCACGCCTCGACGCTGAACACCCTCCACCCTTCTGCGATTCGGCTCGTTCCGATCGTGACGTACCACTTGTCCTTGCCGAGGCCCTCGTAGAGCAGCTTGCCGTCGATTCGGAACTTCATCATGATGTCGGTGTCGATCGTTTTGCACCAAGCCGAGAAGTCGAGCTTCCCTTGAACGACGTCGCCCTCTTGCAGCGGCATGGGAGCGATCGGGACTGACTCCATGGGATCGTTGGATCCGTCAACCGGCAGGAAACCAAGCGCAGTCGCGTCGTACGAGAGCGATGAGATATTCTTGAGATAGTACGCTGGCTCTGTCACGCGGCGGTACACCTGCAAAACGGCGGCGTCCTGTGTCACGGCGTAGTTGTTGTTCAGCCTGTGTTCGAGCGCCAGGTTGTTGCCGTTGAAATAGCTGATGCACTTCACGCGCGGATACTTGCGCGGCAGTCCGGCGTAAAGGGCATACAGGTTGCGCTCGGCGAACTTCGGCACCGAGAGCTTCTCTAGTGCGGAGAAGTGCGTCGTCCCGTACTCCCCGATCATGATCGGTTTGCGCGCACTGTACTTCTTGTACACGTAGTCGAGCATCTCGGTCGGATGGATCTGCCCAGCGGGCTTCTTCCGGTCCTGGTCGAAGAAAGTGACGCTGTACATGTTGACGCCGACCCAGTCGACCCAGTCGTCACCGGGATAGTACGACTCGATCGGGTTGGTCGGTGTCGCGTAAGGGCACCACACCATGGCGACGTTTGGCGCGTACTGCTTCATCTTCTTCGCGACGAGCTTGAACTTCTCTTTGTAGAGCTTTGGGTCACGGCCGTACTCGACCCAAGCGCCATTCATTTCGCTGCCGAAGCGGAGCAGGATGCTCGCGCCGCTCTGTCCCATGTCCTTGGCGAGTGTCGTGAGGTACTCGTCGTCCAGGACATATTGGATTCCGCGCGTCGGTTCGAGAGCGATGTGCACGATCTTGCCTTGTGTGGCGAGCATGCCTACCCAGTCCTTAGGGAGCGGCCGACCGTATCCGAGGTAGAAGAAGTAGGTCGAGTGCTGGTTGCCGACCACGCGCTCGAACTCCGACGGCAGCCGACGCACGCGCCCGATCGTATCCTTGTACTCTTCCTTCAACGAGTAGTCCAGGTCGATGAACGCGCCGAGGTAACAACCGTAGAGGGGCTCGAACTTTGCGCCCGTGTAGTTCCTCCTGACCTCGTCGGCGGTCGGCTTCCGATCCAGGTAGAGCCCAAGTTGCAGGTCGTCAGCAGAAGTGAGAACTGCCAGCGACCCGGCCAAGGTGGCCGTCAGGACGCGCAATCGAACCGGTGCCAGCATTGATTTGAGTCTACCCACTACTCTGTTCCATGGAAGGGGGTGCTTGCCTCCCGTACTTTCGGCAACGAAAAACCGCGCCGGTCGCGATCGGAAACGGCGATCCCCGTAAGATTCCCAGTGCCTTGCAGTGTTCTAGCAGTCTGCGTTGAGCGCCCGCGAGGTCCGCTCGATGATCTCGTCGATCAGCGACTCTTCGACCACTAGTGGGGGCGCGAAGCGGAACGTGCGTGAGCGGGTCTCCTTGGTTAGGATGCCGTTCTTGACGAATGCCTTCGTCAGTGCCTTTGAGTCGACGTCGTCAGCGACCTCCATGCCGACGAGCAGGCCCTTGCCCCGGACTTCGACCACCTTAGGGTGGTTCAGTGCTACGAGCCCCTTCTTGAGCCTCTCACCGAGCACTGTGCTACGGCCCGCGTAATCGTTGACCTCCATCTCGGCCAAGGCTGTCAGCGCGGTCACTGCGGCGAGCGGGTTGCCGCCAAACGTGCTGCCGTGGTCCCCAGGCTTGAAGACCTCCATGACCTCGAGCCGCCCGACGGCCGCAGAGACGGGCAGGAGCCCGCCGCCCAGCGGCTTGCCGACAGCGACGATGTCCGGCTTCGCGTCCTCGTACTGCCACGCGAACTTGCGGCCGGTGCGGCAAAAGCCGGTCTGAATCTCGTCCCAGATGAGCAGGACGTTGTTGTCGTCGCAGATTTGCCTCACTTCAGCCATCCAGCCGTCCGGCGGAATCAAGATTCCGCCCTCGGCCTGAATCGGCTCGCAAAGGAACGCTGCGGTGTTCGGCGTGATCGCCTTACGAAGGGCCTGCGCGTCCCCGAACGGGACCATGCGGAATCCGGGGGTGAACGGCCCGAACCCCTCGCGATAGTTCGGCTCAGACGAGAACCCAACGATCGTAGTCGTGCGTCCGTGGAAGTTGTCCTCACAGACTATGATCTCCGCCTTGTCCTTTGCGATGCCCTTCTTCGTATACGCCCACTTGCGCGCGAGCTTGATCGCCGTCTCGACGGCCTCGGCGCCCGTGTTCATCGGACAGACCATGTCGAGGTCAGCGTACTCAGCCAGTCCCTTAAGGAACAATCCGACCTCGCTCGTGTAGTACGCGCGACTGGTCAGGACGATTTTCTGGAGCTGCGCCTCCAGCGCCTTCACGACTGCGGGGTTCAGGTGGCCGTGTGCGACCGCCGAATACGCGCCGACGCAGTCGATGTACTCGTTGCCTGCGCCGTCCCACACCCGCGCGCCGTCGCCGCGCACGACGTTGACGTGCATCACCGAGTAGTTGTGGGTGCCGTACTCCTCGGCCATCGCCATCGACTCTTCGTCGGTGATGCGCCTTACGACCCTCTGGATCCCGTTTTCGACTATGTCGTGCCAGAGGTCGATTGCCGTACGCTTCATTCCCTACATTGTAGAGGATGAGGGTGTGCTAGCGGAACCCCAACCGTTGCCCGCTGGGCCGTCCAGCGAACCCGGACACTACGGGTACATCCACTTTTGCACGCTGAACATCGGTCGCTTCAGCTGTGCGAACAGCAACCGCTTGGTGTGCCCGTCTGCCCAGAGGGTCGTGGAGCCGTTCCTGTGAAGGAAGTTGAAGTGTTCGGCCAGGTATGGAAGATGGATCGGCGGGTTCTCTAACCAGTCCACGCTCTGCAGGAAGTTGCACATCGGGACCCTCGCGTTGTGCTCCCACACCACGAGCGTCGTAGAGGGCTCCTCCATGAGCGAGTCACTGATCCCCGATGCGTTGACCAAACCGTTGGCGTCCGTCCATAGCTCGCCGGTTCCTGGGCCGAACTCCTGGCCCGCAGCGTCCGGGTTTGTCGTGTAATAGGCGGAAGGTGCGTACTTATTGAACATGTTGTACGCCATCGCCATCTGCCAGTCGCGCGGCTGCTCGGGGCAGACCTTGATCGGTTCGCTCTTGATGTAGGGGTCGATGAGGCCGGGCTTAGGGGGGTTGACCGCCGGCTTGTTGACCATACCGTGGTAACCGCCGAAGAGCGGGCTGTTGTTGTTGTCGTAGCCGAGCCAGAACGTCTGTGGCGCCCAGCCTGGCGAGCTATCGGCATAGACCGCCGCGGGCCATACGTCGTCGTAGTCTGCCCGGTACATCAACATGGCCATTCCGATCTGGCGCACGTGGACTACGCAGACGATCTGCTTCGCCGTCCGCTTGGCCTGGACGAACACGGGGAACAGGATGGCCGCCAGGATGGAGATGATAGCAATCACAACCAGCAGCTCGATCAGGGTGAACGCGCGCCTCATGGGGTGCCTCTGGTAATAGCGTACGCCAAAGGGCTAGGAAATGGCGTCTTTGGTTGACAAACTTCTTGCCCAAAACCATCTGAGGACGGCCAGCTCCGCCACGATCTGCACGGTCATCGCCAGTCCGATCATCAGGATCCCGTTCGCCCGGACGGCGACCCCAATACCAAGGGCTACGACAAGGGCGCTGATCGAGGCGACGATCGCGTAGAGCCGAGCCCGGGTCTGGTGATGGTACGTTAGCAGCCCCCTGAGGAACGAGGCGTGCGAGTTCACTGCAGGGATCAGGACGCTGCTGAGCAGAGCGAACGCCGCGACGGAAGCGACCGACGGCTTGGAATCGAGCACGCGCTCGAAGAGGAGTTGCGCGCCACCGGTGAAGTACATCAAGAGGATCGCCCCGGAGCACGCGAGGCCGACGTTGCGGCAGAACCGTCCCAGCTCCGCCTTTGTGCGGTCGTCCCTGTGGAGGGCGATCACTGTCTCCGGCAAAGCAAACGTAATCGAGCGGAACATGAACACGACGCTCATAGCAATGCCCCAGGCCGCGAGCGCCGTTTTGCCTTGCGGCGAGTTGTTCAGGGCCCAGGTGACGAGCGGCATCGAGAGGATCATCGTCATCGTCGCCAGCGTGAGAGGGAAGTGGAACGCGCAGAGCTGGCGCATCGATATCCCTTCGTCGGCGCTTGTCCCTGCCATCGGGTCGAGCCGCTCCCGGATCGTCGACTGCGTCGCGAAGTGGATGAACAGAGCCTCGGTGAACACCGAGCCGACCAAGGCGATCGCCGCGAGGGTGAGGCCCGGCAGGCTCGTGTAGACGAACAGCAACGCGCCGATCAGAAGTACTGACAACACACGCACGGTCGTGCCGAGCCCGACAGGGCGCGTGTTGTCGTATCGGATCAGCACGCCGTGGTGGAACCTCCTCCAGCCGACGAACGCCGCCCAAGGGACCATGATCGCCATCGCGGGCCGAAGCACGACGGCCACGTCGTGCGGGGTGTCGAGCCAGCCTTCGACCAGCACCCAGTAGAACGGCGTCAAGGTGATTAATGCGTGAACGACCGCGGTCCAGAGCATCATCACCCCTGTGAAGCGGCGGAGTTGGACGAACGCCGCGTGGGTCTTGCTCAGGGTCGTCGAGGTCGAGAGCAGGTCGATGACCGGTGACTCGATAAAGATCGAGAGCGCCATGAGCAGGGCCATTCCCGCCAGGCTGTCCTCCTCACCTGGCCTGCGTGAGATGAAGCCGCTCGTGATCGGCCCTTCGAGCGACATGAAGATCCACGACACCGCAAGCGGGACGAAGAACTTGAGGATCCGCCTCTGGTCGATCGGTGGCTCTGTGGGACGAGGGTGCGGGCTCTCGATGGGGGTCTTGCCGACCGGCGTCTCGGACAAAGTCTAACGAGCTTACCGGTCAGGGGTTCGGCGCGCAGGGACGCGTGAAACAAACCGGACCCTCCGGTAGTATCTTTCACTATGTCCTCCCGAAGCCTGTTGATCGCCTCCGCCCTCGTTGCCACGCTGGTCGCTGGAGGGGCGACGCAACAGGCGCACCCTTCAGAGTTTGTCGATGAGAACTTGCTGCGGGGACACCTCTCCTTCATCGCATCCGACGCGCTCGAAGGTCGGGCGACGCCGAGCAAAGGGCTTGACATGGCTGCGGAGTACATCGCGGCGCAGTTCAGGACGGCGGGGCTCGAGGAGGTGAATGAGAGCTACTTCCAGCTCGCACCTGCACACCGCCTCAACCGCGAAGGGATGCCCGTGCTGAAGAACGTGGTCGGGATCCTGCGCGGTACCGACCCTGTTTTGAAGGACACGTACTTGCTTGTCACCGCGCACTACGACCACATCGGTATGAACCCGAACGCACCGGGCGACGACAAGATCTTCAACGGCGCGAACGACGACGGGAGCGGCACGGTCGGCGTGATCGCGATCGCACAGGCGATGGGTCGGTCGAAAGTGCGGCCGAAGCGCAGCGTGTTGTTCATGTGCGTGTTCGGAGAGGAGCGAGGCATGCAGGGCTCGACGTTCTACGGACAGAACCCGCTCGTGCCGCTGATGAAGACGGTAGGGATGCTCAACATCGAGATGATCGGGCGGACCAACAAGGAGTCGGCCAAGAACGGACAGCTCGAAGATTGGACCGGTCGGCTTGGGGTCACGGGGTTTGATTACTCGGACATGGGCTCACGCCTGGTCGCCTCGGGGAAGAAGGCCGGGATCGACGTGGTGATGGACCCGGACGCCAGCGGGCCGTTCTTCATGCGGTCGGACAACCGCGCGATGGCCGGGTTCGGGATTCCCGCGCACACGGTGAGCGTCGGGTACGAAGACCCCGAGTACCACCAGGCGAACGACCACTGGGAAACGATCAACTATGCGAACATGGCAAAGGTCGTGCGCGCGCTGATGTACGCGACCCTTGACCTTGCGAACGACCCGGTGGAGCCCAAGTGGGCGGACATCCCCGCGACGCAGCGATACCGCGA
This sequence comes from Fimbriimonadaceae bacterium, assembly GCA_025451715.1. Taxonomy (GTDB): domain Bacteria; phylum Armatimonadota; class Fimbriimonadia; order Fimbriimonadales; family Fimbriimonadaceae; genus JADFMN01. Next base: position 21,328 of record JANWJY010000140.1, read on the forward strand.
GGCTTGGGCGAAGTTGCACGGGGGATAGTGAAGAGAGCGGAGAGCAGAGAGCGGAGAGCCGAGCGGGTGCTCCTCTTCGCGACACTGACGTTCGCGAAGAGGAGTCGTTGACTTACTTGCCTGACTTGAGCCGTGCGTTGACCGCATCGAGCTGCTGTAGGACGGTGTCAAGCGACCACTTGCCATAGCCTTTTCGGTCGTGCTCGCGCTTGAGCCGCAGATCTTCCTCCAGCCACCGCTTCGCGTTCGGCCAGTCTTCGTAGTTTTGGAAGTGCCGGGCCAAAGTGGATGAGCGTGCCATGAGTGAGACCACCTCGTTGTTGAAGCCCGAGTAGTCGAGCCGGGCCATGTAGTCTGGTCGCAGGTCGCACGTCGGGGCACTGAAGCTGCCGCTCCAGACCTCCGTCAACGGCGGCAGGTGGTCGGGATCGACGCCTTCGGTGTTAGGCATGTAGCTGAACCACACTGTGCCGTCGGTGCGCTGGCCGCCGACGTATCCGCCGACGAACTGCACGATCTCATTTTCGGGTGTGAAGCGCGCTTCGACTCTGACCGTGCGCGGGCGCCATGGGGCTGTCGGGTTCAGAGGGACAAAGACCTCCTTCTCCAGCCTTCCGTCCTTTGACCTCTCGATGAACGGATCGTCGTGCCAATAGGTCTCCATTGGCGCCGTGTACTCGTTGCCGAGGTCGTCGGTGATGTGAAGCCTGAATCCGCGCCAAGTCTTCGACTTGTCGCCGATCTGGTACGCGACGAACACAGTGCCATCGCCAGCGACCTCGACGCTGCGAAGGACGAACGTTCCGGTCTTGGTCTCGATCGACGAGAGCGACTTCGAGGTCATCGTGTCGACGAGCCGTTGGTCGTACTCGTTCTTCGCCAGCGTAGGAACGCCTGCCTTCAAGGCAAAGTGGCTGGCAGTGAACCTCGGCGTGTAGTCGAACTCAGCAACACCGCTCAGTCGCCATCTGCCTCTCTCAAACGAGAATGCCTCAGACTTGATCGGCAACATCGATTCCTTGTCGGCGTACATCTTCGACCGACTGCGAAGGTTAGGGTCTTCGATCGTGGCGATGACTACCGGCTTGCCGTCAAGCGCGCCGTCTGCGACGGTGACCTTGTGTCCCCAGCTCGCGACCATTTCGATCATTGAAGAGAGACCAAGTCCCTTGGAGTTGTACGAGAAGGGCCCTTCCGGCCTGTCCTCGACGATGTACGCGTTGGTCAGCGGGTCGTAGAGGTACAGCTTGCCGCCCAGATAGATCTGGGTCTCAAGTCCAGAAGCCTTCTGGAGTCTCCACTTCCCGCGGTCGTAGTCGATCGTGCCGGACTTCGTCCGTGTGCCGTCTTCGGCGACCGAGTACGACTGCATCCGCACAGTACTGACGTCCTCGAGCGCGCCCGACATCTGGTCGAGCACGCTGCGCGCTTGGGCCGTCGGCAGGACGAACACCAACAGTGCGACCACTGCTGCGCCGGTCAGGGCATACGACCACCCGCGACGAGACGTGCTTCGTGAGCCGCCCTTTGCGACCCGCTCATTGATCTTCTGCGTCAGGCCGATGTGTTCCGGCTCGGGCGTCATGGCGTCCTTGATCTGTCGTTCGAAACTGTTTTCGTTCATTGGTTCTTCTCCGCGATCTTGCGGACCCGCTCTCTCGCGCGCTGGAGCAGACTGTTCGTGCCTGCGTACGTTCGGCCGAGGACCTCGGCGATCTCGGGGATGGATAGTTCCTCGAGGACTTGCAGTGTCAACGCGTCACGCTCGTCCGGCGGGAGTTGGAACAGGATGGCGAGCGCCTGCTGCGACTCGGTGCTCTGCACGAGCGCGCCGAACATGTCGGCGGTGTGGCCGTCAGTGGGCCTGAAACGCCAGAAGCCGCGCCTGCGGCGGTAGGCGTCTGCGATCTTTCTTCGTGCGATGCCGAGCAGCCAGAGGTGCGTCTCGCCCCGCTTCTTAGCCCAGTGGCGGTAGGCGTCGAGGAAGACCTCTGCGGTCACGTCCTCGGCGTCCTCTCGTGGCTTGATGCGCCGTGAGACGTAGGCGAACACCAGCGATTGGTGCGTCTGCCTTGCGTCTTGGAAGGTCTCTGCCGCCTGCGTGGTCTGTCGGGCTGTCTCGCTCACCATTTCGTTCCGTTCGAGCGTCCGCTCATTGTTGGTGTTCGCGGCTAGGGCTGGAATCTATCGGGAATTGAGCAAAGCGCGGTGCTGAAGGAGCGGCACCCTCCCCTAGACCCGCGACTCCTCAAGGTCCGTCGCCAGCGAAACCTCCTTCCACGCCTCGAAGTCGCGCTGCAACTGCGCGATCTTCTCGTTCGCCCACTCGTAGGCGTCGGGGCCGAGCAGGAGGCGCAGCGGCGGGTCCGGCGAATCGACGACCCGGATCATCGCCCGGGCCGCCTTGACCGGGTCGCCAGCCTGTTTGCCGTCCACGTCGTCATAGGCGGCGATGCGCGCCTCGGTCAACTCCTTGTAGTCGCCCTCGTTGACGGGCGGCAACCCAAGTGACCGACCAGCGAAGTCCGTCCGAAAGCGCCCTGGCTCCACCAATGTCACACGCACACCGATCGGTGCGACCTCCGCAGCCATCGCCTCGCTGATCGCCTCCAGCGCGTGCTTGGTCGCGCAGTACATCCCGACGAACGGGTACGACGCGAGCCCCGCGATCGAAGAGAGCTGCAGCACGTGCCCGCTGCGCTGCTTTCGCATGACCGGCAGGACCTCGCGCTGCACGTTGAGCACGCCGAAAACGTTGGTGTCGAACTGTCTGCGCGCCCGCTCGTCGGAGAACTCCTCGATCACGCCCATCTCGCCGTAGCCGGCGTTGTTGACGAGCACGTCGATGCGCCCGAACCGCTTCATCGCCTCGGCGACCGCGGCCCTGATCGTCTCGGGCTTTGTGACGTCGAGCTCCGCCGCCAGACAGTCCCCGCTCTCAAGGTCCCGCACCGCCTCGACCTTCCGCGCCGTCGCGACGACCCTCTGCCCCTGCCGCAGCAGCTCCTCGCACAGCTCCCGCCCCAGCCCCGTCGAACTCCCCGTCACGAACCACACCCTGCTCATGGGGGAAAGGCTACCGTCTGGGGACGGCCTACTCTTCCGTGAAAAGGTCTGTCGGGCCATCACCCTTAAACAGCACGGTCGAAGGGGTCCAGTCTTTTGCGAAGGCGTCGGCTCTGGTCAACCACTCCTTTATTCGATCCTTTGGCTTTACGCTTTTGTCCCAGTACTCGACGAAAAGTTCGTCGGGCAGCTCCTTCGCTGCTTTTCGCATAAGGGACTCCACGTTTTGAAGCCCCTTGCGTACGTAATCTCCGCCTCTTTCGGTGCCGGCAGCACTCCCAGCAGAGAATAAGTCGCGAGTCTGCGAAGCCATCACATTGAAGTACTTGAGGAGAAAGAAGGCAACTCCTTTGTACTTGTTCTTGTCCCGAGAGCCGCCCACGATTTGAGGAAAAAGGAGGGAGGCCACGGCACGAATCCATAGCCTCTCGTCCGGGGGTAGATTGGTATAGAGCTTTATCTCAAGCGGAATACCGGGAGCACTGTCATCCTCTAGCCACCATATGACCTCACCGGGCTTCAGTCTGCCGCGAGCGTATTCGCGTACTTTCTTCATCTTCTGCTGCGGCTTGAGTTTGCAGAAATCTTCGTAAGACATGGACAGCCTTTCGAACAGGGGTGCTTTACCGGGCTCGTCGCTCATATCGACACAGAATCGTGGAGCGTGTGAAATACGAACGTGCGAAATCACCTGCTCGTACTTGCCCCATCGAACCGCCGGCATTCCCCCAGCTTTGCCAAACATAATCCATACTTCTTTAACGCTCTGATCCCGCATCCCCTCGAATACGCTGTTGCCCGTGCTCAGCCAACTGTCGTGGTCCGTGTACTTCACTTCAACACCGAAGCCGTTCGCGCAGATGTCTGGGAATGCGTGGCGGTGAAAACTGGGCTTCACCTTGATGTCGGAGTCGTGCGCGACTCGTTCAAGCACCTCAAGTACCCGGGCCGCGAATTTAGCAGGATCGTGATACTTCTTGCTCTCGAGAAGATCCGCGTTCAATTGTTCTGATGCCTTCGAAAGAAGGCTCTCGAATTCTGCCGTAGTCATTCCAAACAATCCGCAACCGACCGGGCGACGTGCCAGGCCAAGACGGGCGGTACTGCATTGCCGACTTGTCGCTCTGTTTCTCGCAAGCGAGCTTCAAATACGAAATCATCCGGAAAGGACTGGATTCGCGCCGCCTCTCTCATGGAGATTCGGCGATCTAGTTTGTAGTGAAACTGGATGTTGCCGTGGCATTCGGCGCGGATCGTGTCTGATGGCCGGTGCGCCTTGAGTTTTCTGCTCCCTTGATCGTGACTAGGACGTGCGCGGCTCCAAATGTGATTGGGAGCATCGTATTCGCGTTTTTTGATCAAGTCGGAAATCGCCTGCTCCGCAGTCATCCAATCACGTTTATCGAGCACCGGTTTGGGATGCTTGAAGAGGCGAACACCGGGGCGCGTACCCACGAAGAAAACGCGCTGACGCATTTGCGGCACACCGTAATCTGCCGCAAGGTAGAGCTCGTAGGAGACGTTGTATCCGAGGCCCTTGAACGACTTGATAATTTCATCAAGCGCGGCACGATTGTATTCTTGCAGGAGCCCTTTGACATTTTCGGCAATGAACACCTTCGGCTTTGTGCGACCAACGGCGGCGACCATTGCTCGATAGAGACCACTACGCTCACCCGCTGCGCCCGTTCGCTTGCCGTTGATCGAAAAATCCTGACACGGGAAGCCGCCAATCAGGACGTCAGCCCGTTTCGGCATGTCCTCAATCGTCTCCCAAATGTCGCCGCAGACGATGTGCCCTCCGATGTTGCGCCGATACGTTCTGCACGCGGCAGGGTTGAGATCGTTGGCCCAAGTGACGCGAAACGGGTTCCGCCGATAGCGTTTTCCGAAGACCTCGAAGCCGCCTTGAAAACCGAGATCGAGGCCACCACAGCCAGAGAACAGAGATACGACTTTGTGCTCCCTCAGAGCCGGAGAGAGCACCATTCTACGACTTAGGTCTGCGACGGCCATACGCCAATTGTGACGGATTTCTGCCCGGGTTTGACGCTCACAGGACAAAAATACTGGAAATTCGTCTACCTCTTTTACAATCCTAGGTTCAAATGAGCCTGGCTAGAGCCGATTTGAGCCTGATTTGAACCTCTCCAAGCCCTTGGAGAGCCTCTTGGGAGGCTTAGAGAACCCCTCCAAAGCCTTGAAGAGCCTCTTTGGAGCCTTGGAGAACCCCTCCAAAGCCTTGAAGAGCCTCTTTGGAGCCTTGGAGAACCCCTCCGGACCCTTGGAGAGGTGCGGAAAGGGCTTGGAGAACCCCTCCGCTTGCATCCCTGGCCTCTCCGGTGGAAAACTCGGGGCATGGCAACAAGTCGAATCTCAAGACGGCCCGACGCGCTTCGGGACATGCTCACACAGGCATCGGCGGCGGCGACTGCGGTAGGCCTACCCTGGCCCGCGGCGGCACCGACCCCCGCACAGCTCACGGCGGGTGCGACGGCGCTCAACACCAACGTCACGAACCTCAACAACCTCGACGGGCAGATCGCTACCGAGCGGCAGACCCGCGACACGAACGTCAACTCTGGTTTCGTGCTCATGCAGCGCGTCGATGAGGCGACCGACTCGCTGTACGGTCCCGACGGGGCGCAAAAACTCAACTTCGGTCTTCCTCCCAAGGGCACTGGCACGATTGATCCGCTGGTGAAACTGACCGACCTGAAAGTGTACGACGGGCTCTTGCCGGGTTCGATCCGTTTTGATTTCGAGAACATCGACGGCGCGAGCTACGAAGTGGTGTGGGCGACCGACTCCGCTTTCAACAACGTAGTCGGTTCTGCCGTCTCGACGCAGAGCGAGTACATGATCGCGGGGCTGACTTCCGGGACGCAGTACTGGATGCGCGTCCGCCCCGTTCGCGGCGGTCAGTCCGCGCCTTGGTCCGACCCGGCCACTCGCGTTGCTCCGCTGTAACGCTACGACTTCGGGGCGGAGCGATTCGCCCCGAACGTCCGGCTCCTTCACCTCCGACCTGCCACAATCTCCCCCAACCCCATGAGCAAGGAACTCGGGATCACACCCAGGGGCGAGAACTTCGCCGAGTGGTACAACGACCTCGTCAAGCGCGCGGAGCTTGCCGAGAACTCGCCCGTGCGCGGCAGCATGGTCATCCGGCCGCACGGCTACGCGATCTGGGAGCTGATGCAGCGCGCGCTGGACGACATGTTCAAGGCGACCGGGCACGTCAACGCGTACTTCCCGCTGCTCATCCCGATGTCGTTCTTCGCCAAGGAGGCCGAGCACGTCGAGGGGTTCGCCAAGGAGAGCGCGATCGTCACCCACCACCGGCTCAAGGAAGGACCGAACGGGCTCGACGTCGACCCGGAGGCGAAGCTCGAAGAGCCGTACGTCATCCGCCCGTCGAGCGAGACGATCATCTGGCACACCTACAAGAACTGGATCCAGTCGTACCGCGATCTGCCGATCCTGATCAACCAGTGGGCGAACGTGATGCGCTGGGAGCTGCGGCCGCGGCTGTTCTTGCGCACGACGGAGTTTTTGTGGCAGGAGGGCCACACCGCGCACGCGACCTACGACGAGGCCGAGCAGGAGGCGCTGACGATCCTGCACGAGTGCTACGGGCGCTTTGCGGAGGAGTGGATGGCGGTTCCTGTTCTCGCGGTCTAAAGAGCGACGGCGAGAAGTTCGCTGGGGCCGACCACACGTTCTGCATCGAGGCGCTGGTGCAGGACCTGCGCGCGATCCAAGCGGGGACCTCGCACCACCTGGGGCAGAACTTCGCGAAGGCGTTCGATGTGAAGTACCAGTCGAAGGAGGGGAAGCAGGAGTACGTCTACGCGACTTCGTGGGGCGTTTCGACGCGGCTGATCGGCACGATCGTCATGGCCCACTCTGACGACAAGGGCTTGGTCTTGCCGCCGAAGCTCGCGCCCGTGCAGTGCGTGGTCATTCCGATCGGTAAAGCCGACCTGCTCGCACCCGTCTTGGCTCGATGTACCGAGCTCGCTGGTGCCTTACGCGCCCAAGGCGTGCGCGTGAAGGTGGACGACAGTGACAAGTCACCCGGCTGGAAGTACAACGATTGGGAGCTCAAGGGCGCATGCGTGCGGATTGAGCTTGGCCCGCGCGACCTCGAGGCGGGGCAGTGCGTCGTTGCCCGCCGCGACCATGAGGACAAGCAGACAATGCCTTTGGAAGTTGCCGTCGGGCACGTCGTCGCGCTGCTACCGAAGATGCAGCAGGCGATGTTCGACCGTGCCCTGGCGATGCGCGAGGCGAACACGCACCGGATCGACGACTGGGACGCATTCAAGAAGCAGTTCGAAGGCGAAGGCGGCGGCGGGTTCGTGCTCGCGCACTGGGACGGCACCGGCGAGACCGAAGAATAGATCAACGACGAGACCAAGGCCACCATACGCGTGATCCCGCTTGAGCCTCTGCACCCTGACGACGCGAAGCCGGGCAAGTGCATCCTCACCGGCAACCCGAGCAAGCAGCGGGTCGCGTTTGCGAAGGCGTACTGAGGCTCACCAGCTCCCGCCGCCGCCGCCGCCAAACCCTCCGCCCGAGAAGCCGCCTCCTCCCGAGAACCCCGAGCCCCCTCCGCTGGCACCGTCCGACCGGGGAGGCGTCGAGGCGGCAGAGCCGAAGTCCGAAGTCATCGAGCGGATGTCGTGTGCGAACACGTGCGCGTAGAACACTCCGCCGTACGGGTCGTGGTACCACGAAGGCGGCTCCTTGACGATGTCGGCGAACGCCTCGTTCCATTGCTCGATCAGGTCGAAGGCGACCGCGTAGGGAAGGTACTCCTCGTACTTGAGCCCGTCGGGCTGCTTGTCGACGACCCACGCCATGTAGTTCTCGCGGTGCCTCATCATCTCGTAGAACCCGAGCGTCTCCTGCCGGACCTGGTTGCCATAGTAAGTCCTCATCGGCATGTGCCAGCCAAGGTTGATCGCTGGGATGAGCCCAACCAGTCCACCTAGGACGATGACCCACACGTCCGCGACGAGGGAGAACTGGGAGAGAAGGAACGCGACCAGCCCAGTGAGCAGGATCCCGAGGAAGATCGCGATGCCGCGCACTGTGTTCGGGTTGGCGCGGTAAAGGTCGCGGGTCACGAAATCCTCGTAAATCGTGCCTTTGAGCTCCATGATGTGCGGCGCGACGTGCGTCCGCAAGTCCTCTCGGGTGATCTGGCCACCTGCGCTGAGAAGGCGCTCGAGGAGCTCGTTCTCGAAAAGGGAGAGTCCCGTGGTGTCCTCTTTGTTGGTCGGGTGCAGCACGTACTCGCGCTTCTGGAACAGCCCCTCTTTCTGCGTTAGTTCGACCGTAAGGTAGCCCTTGACGCACAGCGACATGATCCCTGCTGCGAGGTCGCGTTGGTCGACCCTCTCATCGAGCATGGTGCCTGCCTCGGTTGCAGGTAGGGAGCTTGGCGGCTCGAACCGGACCTGGACAGGCCCGTCCTTCTTGTCGCGGCCGTGCTTTGACCAGATGGGGTACATGATCAGCATCACCACGAAGGGTGTGAGCAAGGGGAGGTACTCCGTCGCGCGCCGCAGGAACTCTTCGAGGGGTGGCGGGCGGGGCACTGCCGCCTGTGGCAGGCTCAACACAAAGGTGAGTCCCTCGTACGGTTCAAGGGGCTTCGTGCGGGATCCGGTCATTTCGTTTGGCGTTAGCATGAGGTCGACGAACGGTTCATTGGCAGTGCTCGCGGTCCCTAACTCAGTCAAGACCACGGAGTCCCGCGAGCCGTATTCGCCGGCAAAGGCGCGGGCCCTGAGCTTCGCGCCGCTCTCCTGCGGAGGAAAGGTGACGCGGAACGAAGCGGCGGTGATCTGCGTGTCCCACTCTGGCCCGGTCGCGTTCCAGTAGAGCTCGGTCCAAGGCTCCCAAGACTTGTCCTCGTGCCAGTTGAGCGCGCCGAATACCGTGTACTGGATGACATAGGTCTCGCTGCTGCCTGGCGGAAGGAAGACGTCGGCATCGCCGATTCGGATCTTGAGGTAGTCGCCCTCGCGCGTGACCTTGGTCGTGTGCCTTTTTCCGCTCTCATCGACCACGGCGCCGAGCTTGAGCTGGATCGCCCTCTCGCTACCCGTGCCAGTCGGGTAGACGATCGGTATCGTGCGAAAAATGCCGCGCCGTGGCTCGTTGAAGGTGACTTTGATCGTCTCAGTCACCGCGATCGTGGCGTCTTTGCTGACGATGACCTCAGTGTAAAACGAGTCAATGACGTAAGGGTAGTACTGCGCAGTCGCAAGCGACGCAAACGCAGCGGCGACTAAGCACAGGGCGGCGCGCCAGCGGGACATAGCCAGAATGTACCTAGGGCGGTCCGATCACCGTTGGTGGATAACGGTGGGGAAAAGAAAACTCAATCGTGTTGCACGCGAAATCCCGGCAGATGTAGAGTGTTCACACAGCAACCGAGGGTTGGTCTGAAGAGTCCGGAGGGCATCCCCTGGATGAAACAGAACCGGTTCATATAAAACGGTTGCGACGCAGTGAGCGAGACATCGCAGAAGACGGCTCGACCTTCGGGAAGAGAAGTCGGAAGCGTTGAACCGATCGTTCACAGCGGTATTGCGAGAGACAGGTCCGCCCGGTCGAAAGGGCAATGGCTGAGTGGACTGAGCTCCGGGCAAAGCCCGGCCCGGAGCACAGCGCTCGCAAATCTCGGTTCGCCGCTCTTGGCGGTTGGCTGATGGAAGCCGAGCCGTGGCCCGCAAGGGTCAGACCCCGCAAGGGGTCAGTTCCGCAAGGACCTAAGCAAGGCAAGCCACAGCGGACGGCGGCTTCGGTCGCGGTTCGTAACCGCGCGGCGCCCCTAAAAAGGCGCAGCGCATGGGTTGTGGCCCACGGTCGACCAAGTGTCGGAAGCCCGCAAGGGCACGCCGGCCCAGACGCACAAGAGCGGCGGAGCGAGCCTGATTGAATCGTTGGGCCGAATCGTCGACCTTCGGGAAGGCATTTCTGGCTTTTGGATCCAACCAGGATTCGGTCGCCTCGGGCTGGCTTCGGCCAGTCCGGGCGGTCGAGCAAAATATGTCGGCGTCGCGCCTCCGCAGCGTGGCGCCGCCGTTCTTTAAGCCGGAACACCTGGGTGGCCAGGTTCGTCAAAGACTGTAATCTTGCCGGGAACCGTTGAGGGCACTCAGATTCTTGCCCCAACCCCGCGGGGTTGCGTTACAATCAAAGTTGCTGGGGTTGATATCATATGAACCGTTCAATTGCACTCTTGCTTCTCGCGTCTGTGATTACGCCGGCGATCTTCGCCCAAGAGGTGTATCACGGCACCGCCCAAATCGCGTACTTGAAGGTCAGAAACAGCGATGGCACGTACACGACAATTCGTGACGTTGGCACGATACCGATAAAAATCACACCGATCGATGCCACGGTTGGGACCGACACCCTTGACATTCACAACCTGCCTTCCACCCTCGGCCTTACGAAAGGTGGCGGGGGAGGGTTCTTGGGCGTATCTGGGTACCAAACCGTGTACCAAAACGACACGGGATCGTACTTCGTCGCTATAGACGGCGCCAGCTGCCTTGACGACACTGTGCACACTGCGGCTGGCAACGGCAAGGCCTGGAGCATCGTCAAGTTCGGGGTTCATATTTCGGACGACCGGCGAACTGGCAAGTTCCTCCTCCGATGGCGGGGATATGCGACGTATACGGGCCAGCTCGGCCCCGGCGTCAGTGCGTTTAGCAACGAGTTCTTCGATTCGGGGTTCTACGTGGAACGAAACCAGTTCCCGGCAACCCCGCCAGGTCAGTCTACGTTTCTCGTCGAGGGCGACATCAGTCAGTACCCCGTGTTCATCGTCCCGAACCAGACTTGCTACATGGCATCTCAGTTCCGCACACCACACCCGCTCGGACCACAGTTCGAGGATGGCGAAGGGCCGTTCACATTGGACTGGAACGTGTTCGCCAACAACGGACCGCAAATCGGGACGAGCCAGGACATGTTTTGGTACGACGTGCCCGCCGATGGTGTCTATGACGAGACCGAAGTGGACATGTTCGACCCGGAGGATGGCGGTGTCGGGGCCGGTAACTTCGCATTCAAGGCGCAAGTCAATTCCGGCCCAACGAACGTAGTCAATCCGTTCTCGTTCAACTGGTTCCGTGGCACACACATGTCTGGAAACGTGGGGAGCCTTTGGTTCGATGACGGGAACTACAACGTGGGGCGGTCGGGCGCAACCCCGATCGTGACCGAGGCACCTGCACAGATCGTGGTCGAGTCGTTCTCACCGACCAACTTTCCAACTGCACTGAGAATCGACGCTCAGGCTAAAGTGAATACAGTTAACCTAGGGATGAGGGTTGAACTCTGGAACTTCACGACGTCACAGTGGGTCCAAGTTGCCAGTGGCTCAGTCGGCACGAGCGATACGACCCTGATAGGGTTCGCATCGAACCCGGGACAGTGCGTTCAAGCAGGAACTTCGACGATCCGCGCAAAGGTCAGTTTCTATCGGATCGGCGCGACGCCAGTCTTCGTATGGTTGGCTTCGGTCGATCGCATAGTCTGGACGATCACTTCACCGTAGTTGGTGTAGCAGCGCAATGGAAGCGGGGCCGAGTCCTTTAGGATTCGGCCCCGCTCCTCTATCCAAGAATAGTCCATCATAGGAGAGTAAGTGACACTGCGACCTCACGCCGTTCTGATCGATGGCCGCCTCGAGTCTGGGCTCGAGGTGGAGATCGACGCGGCAGGGGAAGTGCACGAGGTTCGCGCACTCGAAGGAGACCCCGAGGAATATGTTCTGAGCCCTGCGTTCGTAAACGCGCACTCGCACCTCGAGTACAGGGGGCTCCAGGGTCAGCTCACCGCGCGCGGATACTATGACTGGATACAGGCGATTACCTCAGCAAAGCTCGCACAGACTCCGGCCCAAGTCCGCGAGGACTGTCTAGTCGCCGCCTATGAGAACCAGCTCTCCGGCGTGGCATACATCGCCGAGCACTCGGACAGGCCGTACAGCGGCGAAGCGATGTCGCACCACGGCCTCGACGGGATCATCTTCCAGGAAGTCATCACGTTCGGCAAGGAGTCGGTGCTTGGAGACAGGCTCGGAGAGGTCGCCGAGAACATGCGACAGAACGCGCGCCACTTTGACGGTGATGTCCACATCAACCCGCATGCGCCCTGGACCGTTGACGAGGCGACACTGCGCTCGATCGCTGAGGCAGGTGGCCGCATCAGTATCCACGTCGCAGAGTCTGTGCACGAGAACGACTACTTCGAAAAGGACAAGGGGCCGATTGCACAGGCCTGCCGAAAGGCGGGCGTTACCCGGACACTCGGCCTTCGCGTCGTTCCGTACTTGGCGGGACTGGGATACCTCCGGCAAGGTGTGCAGTTTGTGCACTGTTGCGACGTCGAGGATGGCGAAATCGACCAGATTGCCACCGCAGGCGTCGCAGTCGCCCACTGTCCACGCTCGAACGAGGCGCTCGATTGTCCAAGGATGCCCTTGCGCGAGATGCTCGACGCGGGCGTGCTCGTCGGGCTCGGCTTGGACTCAGCAGCATCCAGCGGGCCAATCGACATGTTCGCAGAAATGCGGATGGCGCTTGAAGTCGCACAAAAGCGGGGTGCCGAGGTGACGCCCGAGGAAGTTTGGCGCATGGCGACGACGATGGGTGCTGAATCACTCGGGCTGCACGGTTGGGAGATCGGCGAGGGCCGGTTCGTGCCCATGCTGAAGATCCACGTTTCGGACGCGCAGAGCACAGGAGACCTCATCGCTACCGCGAGCCCAAGGAGCGTCGAATGGGTGACACCCACAGTCCACAACTGAGAGCGCTTTGGAAGGTCGTCCGCTCGATCCCCAAGGGCAGCGTGGCGTCGTACGGTTCGGTCGGCAGGGCCCTTCCTAACCCGTGCAGCGGCTTCCTCGTCGGCAGGTGGATGGCGTCGTGCCCCCAGGACGGTACGCCCTGGTGGCGCGTGGTGAATGCGAAGGGCCACTTGCCGATCGCGAAAAAGTCGCCTGAGCTCGCGCACGAACAACGGCGCATTCTAGAGAAGGAGAAGGTGAAGTTCGACGGTGACACGATCAAACCGGCGCACTTCTGGGTGCCTTGACCGCTACGCCATCGCCTCTTCCGGCGTCTCGGTCGGCTCGCCCTCCCACTTTGCAACGCACGCGGCTATGGTCATGTCGCCTGTCACGTTGAGCACGGTGCGCGACATGTCGAGGATGCGGTCGATGCCGAGCACGATGCCGATCGTCTCGACGGGAATGTTGAAGCGCTGTATGACGCCGGCGATCATCGGCCACGAACCGCCTGGCACTCCTGCCGTGCCGATTCCCGCGACGATCGCGAGGAGCATGACTTGGAACTGTTGGCTGAGGTCGAGGTCAATTCCTACGAACTGGGCTAGGAAGAGGATGGTGATGCCCTCGAAGAGCGCGGTGCCGTTCTGGTTTCCTGTCGCGCCTACTGTTAGGACGAAAGTGGAAATCTTGCGTGGCAAGCCGAGGTCCTCTTCCGCAGCCTTCAGGGCCGTTGGGAGCGTTGCGTTGCTAGAAGAGGTCGCGAACGCGGTGAGCATGACTGTCTTCATTTGACGGAAGAACTCCATGGGGTTGCGCTTCGCGAGGAATTTGATGACGAGGCTGTAGACCACAAACTGGTGGAACGCGAGCGCGGCGAGCACGATGAGGACGTACTTGCCCAGAGTCGTGACCAAGTCGAACCCGAGTATTGCTCCGGTACGGAACACGAGGAAGAAGACTCCTATTGGGGCAAGCAACATCGCAAAGTCGATGACCTTCAGACTGACCGCGAACAGACCCTCCAAGAACTGCTTGAGGGGCAGCGCCTTTTCGGGATCGATGGCCGAGAGCGCGATGCCGAACACAAGCGAGAAGAACATGAACGGGAGCAGCCCGCCAGTGAGGGCTCGGGTTGCTTCAAGAAGCGGGTTCCGCGGCAAGATGCCAAGCGTCGGAGGGTCGGCCTCAGCGGGCTTTTCTGCCGCACCCTTCTTTTCTGCCGCCCCCTTGTCAATCGCAGCGAGCAGTGCCTGTCGCTTCTCTTCGGGAAGCCCGACGCCGGGTTTAACGGCGTTGACTGCCGCAATGCCGAGCAAAACCGCGATCACGCTTAGGACGATCGTCATCACGAGGGCACGAAAACCAATACGGCCGACCTTAGTCGCATCTCCGATCTCAGCAATTCCCAGAGTGAGTGCAGAGAAGAGTAGCGGAACGACGATCATGAAGATCATCGTGAGAAAGATCGAGCCGACGTTGTTCGCGATGTTCTCCGAGAACCAGACGAGATCTTCGTTCTTCGGGCCGCCCGGCAAGACGAACTGAGCCGTGATCCCAAGTACACCTCCTGCGACGAGCGAAAGAAGGATCTTCGTGTGCAGGGGCGTGCGCTTGCGGGCGGTCTCGGCCATGCCGCACAGTATGCGCGATAGGCGTGAGTTATTGGAACCTCGAAGCCGCCTTCAAGCGCGGGCATACCGAGAAACAAGAGCGGGCCACGTGCCGCCCTCGACTGCTTCTCGCACTTCGCGCATCAGCCGGGCGTAAAACGCGAGGTTGTGTAGCGTCGCGAGGCGTGCGGCCAGCGGTTCGTCGGTCTTGAACAGGTGGCGGATGTAAGCGGCGGAGTACCGCTCTGTCTGTGGGAACACGGAGTCCGGATCGTGCGGCCCGCCGTGGTTGGCCCACTCCTGGTTTGCGGCGTTGATGCGCCCGTTCAAGGTATAGAGCGCGTGGTGGCGCGCCATGCGCGTGGGCAGCACACAGTCGAACATGTCGATCCCGCACGCGACCGCGTGGATGATGTCCTGTGGGTGCCCGACGCCCATCAGGTAGCGCGGCTTACCGGCCGGGAGTAGCGGCGCCGTGTACTCGACCACTGGATACTGCATATCGGTCGGTTCACCCACCGACACTCCGCCGATAGCGAAGCCGTCAAATTCCAGATTTGTTACAGTTCCCGCGCTTTCCTTACGCAAATCCTCGTGAGTACCTCCCTGAACGATCCCGAACACGGCTTGCCCCTCGCGCTTAACAGAGAGGTTGCGCGGCGCCCATTGGTGCGTCCGTCGCATCGCCTCCGCTGCCCCATCCTTGGTGCAAGGGAAGGGCGGACACTCGTCGAGCGCCATGCTGACGTCGACCCCGAACTGGCCTTGGATCTGGATCGACCGTTCTGGAGTGAGGAACGTCTCGTTGCCGTCGAGGTGGCTTCGGAAGGTCACTCCCTCGTCGGTGATCTTGCGGCTCTTTGCGAGCGACATGACCTGGAACCCGCCAGAGTCGGTGAGGATCGGCTTGCTCCACGACATGAACCTATGGAGACCGCCGAGCCTCTCGATGAGGTCCGCCCCCGGCCTTTGTGAGAGGTGGTAGGTGTTGCTCAGGACAAGCTCGAACCCGAGCTGCTCGAGGTCCTCTGAGCCGAGCGTTTTGACCGTGCCGTATGTGCCGACGGGCATGAAGCAAGGAGCCTCGACAGTGCCGTGTGGGGTATGGATGCGCCCCCGTCTGGCGCGGGTGTGCGGGCACTGGGCTAGGAGCTCGTAGCGGACCACTGAGGCAGAAGTATGCCAGAGGCTTCTGCCTTCGGCTTTCCGAGCGCGACTGGTACCCTCAAACCCCCATGTCCTCAGAACTGCCGACAGTCGTCATCGTCGGCCGCCCCAACGTCGGAAAGAGCACGCTCTTCAACCGGATCGCGGGGCGGAGGATCGCTGTCGTCCAAGACACGCCCGGGGTGACGCGAGACCGGCTCTACGCCGAGTGTGAGCGCCACGGGCGGCGTTTTCAGCTTGTCGACACGGGCGGAATCCTGTTCGGCGACGACGACCCGCTCGTCGAGCAGATCAAGGTGCAGGCCGAGGTCGCGATAAGCGAGGCGGACGTCGTGCTTTTCATGGTCGATGCGATCGACGGGCCGATGCCTGGCGACTGGGACCTCGCCGAGCGGCTGCGAGGTTTTGAAAAGCCAGTGTACCTGATCGTCAACAAGGCCGACAACAAGGAACGCGAGCAGATCGCGAACGAGTTCTTCGCGCTCGGTGTAGGAGAGCTTGTTCCCGTGAGCTCCGTGCACGGCACTGGTGTCGAAGATATGCTCGAGCGCGTCGTAGAGGACTTTCCGAAGCACCTCGGCGAAATGCCGGACGACACGCTCAAGCTCGCGATCATCGGGCGCCCTAACGTCGGCAAGTCGTCGATGCTCAACGCGCTGGTCGGAGAAGAGCGTGCGATCGTCAGCGACATCCCCGGCACGACGCGCGACGCGATCGACACACCGATCGTGTACAAGGGCCAGGCGTTCCGGCTGATCGACACGGCGGGAATCCGCCGTCGAGGCAAGGTCCAGGGAAGCATCGAGTACTACATGGTGTTGCGCGCAACGAAGGCGATGGAGCGCGCTGACTGCGCGCTCGTGGTGATCGATGGAGTGGACGGCCTCACGGACGGCGACAAGCGTGTGATGAAGACCGCGCACGACATGGGCAAGCCGATCGTCATCGCAGTCAACAAGTGGGACGCGGTCGAGCCGCCTACGGGCGATCTTGGCAAGAACTCACCGGCGAAGCGCGACTTTCTCAGGACGATCCGAGACCAGATGCCAGAGTGCGCATATGCCATTGTGAGGTATACGAGCGCGCTCGAGTCGTCAGGGCTCGACGGGGTGATGAAGGCCGTGCGGGCGGCTTTCGACAATTGGAACTTCCGCACGACCACGGGCGAGCTTAACCGGATCGTGCAAGACGCCGTGTTCGAGAAGCCGCTCAACCGAAAGGGAAAGGCCGCCAAAGTCCGGTACGTCACCCAGGCCGAATCGCGCCCACCAACGATCGTGATGTTCGTCAACGACCCCGAGCTGTTCCACTTCTCCTACGTGCGTTACATCGAGAACCAGGTTCGTAAAGTGCACCCCCTCGAAGGCACCCCCGTCCGGGTCGTGGCGCGGCGCAGTTCGGGCCCGTGAAAAGTCCAAGTCGGGCGGTAGAATCCTGGGAATAGGAGCTATGAGTCTGGAAAACGAGAAGATCCAGGAACCTGTTGCGGAGGACGGCCCGCAAGAACCCTCTAACGGCACACAAGAAGAGAGGCCAAAGGAGAAGAAACGGAAAGGGCACGACGAGCAGGTCGCCAAGCTTCAAGCCGAAGTAGCGTCGCTTCGCGACCAGATGGTGCGCTCCATGGCCGAGGCACAGAACATACAAAGGCGCATGCGTGAGCAGCACGAGGAGGCGCTAAAGTACGCGGCGCAACCCGTTGTCACTGCGCTCCTCCCCGTGCTAGACAACCTGGAGCGCTCGCTTGCATCGTTAGAGATGGGAGCGAGCCCGGACAAGGTCTTGGAGGGCGTGAGGGCTATCGACAGGCAACTCCGGCAAGTGCTCTCATCCATCAATGTCGAGCGCATCGATGCGGTCGGCCAGGAGTTCAACCCCGAGGTGCACGAGGCGCTGACGACCACGGTTTCCGAGGATCACAAGGAGAACACGGTCCTCGCAGAGATCGAGCCTGGATACAGGATGCACGGGCGGGTCATACGCCCGGCGCGGGTGCAGGTCAACAAAA
>JANWJY010000141.1 GCA_025451715.1 Fimbriimonadaceae bacterium
AGAAGCGCTCTCCGTTGCGGGCATCGAGCGGCCCAGTGCGATCGCCGTGACGAATCGACCGGGACTCATCGGCGCGCTCAGTGTCGGCATCACTGCCGCGAAGGCGCTGGCGCGCTCGTGGTCCGTTCCGATAGTCGGGATCCACCACCTCGAGGGCCACATCCTCAGTCCGTTCTTGAACGGGGACAACGTCGCGTTCCCTCACCTCTGCCTCGTCGTCTCAGGTGGCCACACAGAGACCGTGCTCGTTCGGTCTGCCGGAGATTACGAACTGATCGGGCAAACGATCGATGATGCGGCGGGCGAGGCGTTCGACAAGGGAGCGCGATTGCTCGGCCTCGGTTATCCCGGCGGTTTCGCGGTCCAAGAGGCGGCAAAGAACGGCGACCCAAAGAGGTATCCACTGCCGCGCGCCCTCAAGGGTGACAGCATTGACTTCTCATTCAGCGGCCTCAAGACGGCCGTGCTAAGGCTCGTCGAAAAGGAAGGGACGGACATTAGCGTGGGGGATGCGGCGGCCAGCCTCCAGGCTGCGATCGTTGACGTGCTCGTCGACAAGGCGATGCGTACCTTCGAGACAACTGGGGCCAGCGCTCTGACGCTCGTCGGCGGTGTGGCCGCCAACACCGAGCTCCGCGTGCGGCTCGCCTCAGAGTGCGAGAGAAACGGAAGAGAGTTTCACACCCCTAACCAGGAATACTGCACCGACAACGCCGCAATGATCGCCCTTGCGGGCACGTACAGACTCGCGGCGGGCGAGCGGGATGACATCTGGCTCGACGCATTCGCCAACGCCGGCCTACCCGGGACCGCGTAGAATCTAGCACATGGCCAGTCAAGAGCCTCAGAGAAAGGAGCCCGAGGTCAAAGCGCGCCCCACGCTGATGAGCACGAACACCCGGAACCTAATCGTCGGGACGGCGATCGTGATCATCTTGCTCACGGTGACCGCAATGGCCGGATCGGTCAACACCGAACGGGCGAAGAAGGAGGCGCTCCTGTACGACGTCAATGCGCTCGCCGCCAGTTTCAAGTACCCGATCATGGAGGCGAACTCCCTCAGGACCGACGCGGGCAGGGAGCGGCTCGACCCGATGCTCAAAGAGGTCGCGAAGGCCGGAGGTTATTCCTCCATGGTCCTCACGAACGAAGTTGGGGACGTCCTCGCATCGACCAAAGGAAGCCTGGAGTGGAGCACGGTTCCTGTCGGCACGCTTCCAAAGGACGGCGCCAGGGTCGGCAGAACGTCTGTAACACTCGAGGCGGCCGCTCCGATCAAGATGAACGAATCGACGATCGGCTACCTGTTCGTCGAGACGGACCGTTAGCGGCGTGGGTGCGCCTTGCGGTACTTCCGCTTGACCTCTTCCAGGTCGAGCTGCGTATAGACCTGCGTCGTGCTGATCGAGGAGTGCCCGAGGAGCTCCTGCACTGCGCGCAAGTCCGCACCGCCTTGCAGGAGGTGCACCGCGTACGTGTGGCGCAGCACATGCGGGCTGAGCTTCTTCTTGATCCCTGCAGCTTTGGCATGCTTCTGCAAGAGCATGTACGCGTTTTGTCGCGAGAGTCTGCCGCCACGAGTGCCGACGAAGACTTGCGCCATCGGCTTCTTGGTCAGCATTGGCCGAGCTTCTCCGAGATACTTCTCGATCCACGGGATCGTGAAGCGAGGCAGCGGCAGCCATCTCGTCTTTTCGCGCTTGCCCGTAACTCGGAACGCGGCAGTGTCTAGGTCTAGCTCTTCCACCCTCAGCTCGACCGCCTCTGTCACACGAAGTCCAGCGCCATAGACCAGCTCCATTAGCGCGCGGTCGCGAACCCCTTCCGGCTTGGAGAGGTCAGGAGCGCTGAGGAGCGCTGCCAGCTCTTGCAGCGTCAGCGCCTTGGGCAGCCGCCTTGGCCTGTTAACCCCGCTCGAAGTAGGCAACTCCGCCTCGGGCCCTTGTCCGTTCTTCTTGAGGAACTTTAGTAGCGACCTCAGGCTGCTCGTCCTGCGCATCATCGTGGTCGGCTTGCTCGCTCTCAGTGACGCTTGGTAGCGGATCATCTGGTCCGCCGTGAGGGCGCTCCAATCGCCCACGCCGATCCCAGCGAAGAACGCAGACGCCTGCAGCAGGTCGTTACGGTATGCCGCTATGGTGTGCGCGCTGGCGCCCCGCTCAGCCCGGAGGTGGTCGAGGTACCAGTCGATGGCGTCGGTGAACTTGTCTTTCGCTTCCAAACCTCTATCTTGGGACGGATGTACATCAGGTCGTGAGGCAAAGACGCCCCTTCGGCACCAAGAACTTTCCATCCCTCGTACTCCGTCCAAAGGGTGTCCATGAACTCCTCGGCCCGTCCGAGCTGAATCTTGAATTCGCTTGGCGGGCTGGGGAGTTCCCATAATCGGACGAAGTCACCGATCTCGAAGCTGCTGTAAACCACGTAGTCGGGCTTGAGCTCCGTAAGAAGCCTCTTGTCCCAATCGATGCGCACTTCGGGCTCACGAGGGACGTAGCGCACGACGCCTGGTCGAATTGCGGCATCCATCCAGTCCTTTCTTTTCTCGAACGCGCCGGGGGTTGGCTCGATCCAAGGGCCGGCTGCGACGTTCTTGTAGAGCGACGGAGAGTAGAACCAAGGGTCTTGTACGAGACCGACTGTCGCGTCGTAGTCTGCGACCGACTTCAATTCTTTCGCGAGGGTATCGCGGGGGTCGGGATCGCTCATCCACGACGTGTAAGTCGTGGCGAAGCTCGCGGTGCTTGCGATGCCTAGGACTCCGAACAGACCTATCAATACACCGGCGACGGTCAGCCACCGTTTGCCCTCGGCCCGCACTGCGAGCGCCGCGCGCGACATCATCCATCCGAAGCCGACCGCGAGTACCGGAACGAGCGGGAACACGTATCGCATGAACTTGACCTCCGCTCGGCCAATGAGCGCGTAGTACACGATCGCGAACGCGACCAGACCGAACGCCCACGCGTGCTTTCGGTACGAGGCACGCAAAAGGCCAAGTGCCCCGATCACCGTCACCAGCACGCCAAGCGCGACGAACAGGTTCTGAATGTGGACGAAGTACCCGCTGGCAGTCCCGGCGAACACGAGCCCGTGGCCAGTCGAAGTGTGGGTCATTTCGTACTTGAAGTCGCGCAGGAAGCTCGATGTATCTGTGATCACACCAGGTGTCACGATCAGGAAAGCGACGATCGCGGCGAGGACTGCGAGTGCGAGCGCACGAACGCTGACTGACCTCTTTTCGATGAGGACGACCACGGCGAGTGCGACCAATGCGATGATTCCTGTGTACTTCGTGCCGGTGCTGAGACCTGCGAACACGCCGCACCACACCGCAAACTTGGTGTACGCGCTGTCGGGAATACGTTCCACGTCCGGCTTGGACAGGCGCAGCGCAAAGAAGAGCGACACGACAAGGAACATCGTCGCCAACACGTCCACGGTCTGAAACCGCGAGTGCACGACGTGGCCCGGAGCGAGCGCCATTGCGGCTGCGCCAAACACTGATCCGAACGTACCGGCTCGCGGCAGCAGGATCAACAGCACGAATAGCACGGTCGCCGCACCCGCGACCGCGCTGATTACACGGCCCACCAAGTGATACCGACCCACCGCCTGCCACAACGCATCTTCGGAGTTGTCTTTCGGGCCCGCGCCGTACGCGTCTGCCATGTCCGACGACACGCGAAGGATCGTGAGATAGAGCGTTCCGTAGTTGTAGAAACCGGGCGTAAAGTCGAACTTCGCCGGCTCTATCCGCTGCGAGTACAGGAACACGACCGGTTCGTCGGGGTGGAGCGAGTGGTTCCGCTGGTCGTTCGGCAGTCCCCAACCGATCCCGATCAGCCGCACGACCAAAGCAATGGCAAACACTCCGAGACCGAGCAAGAGAGTGCGGTGCCGAGTCGAATCCATGCGAAGCTACTTGATCGACAGCAGTTTGAGCCGCGTTCGCCCCTTGAGCTTCCCTTCTTCGACCGGCCTGTCGGGCACCTTGGTGACCTCGATCGCGTACGAACCGATAGAGTCGGCCCGGATAGCGAGCGTGTTCCTCGTAATGGGGTCTAGATCGAACTCCATCTTCGCATCGAGCTTCATTTTCAGACCACGAAGGCCGCTACGCGTCGGTCCAACCCCGAGCAGGTCGTTGATGAACGGCGCGATGTCGTTTTCCAAGTGCAGCGTCGCCGACACTCGCTCGACCTTTTTACCATCGGTCTCTGCGGGGCCCTCGTACTTGTAAACGTAGTCGAGCCGCTGCGTCGCCATCTTTCCGTCCTTTCCGGCCAACTTCTGCGGCTGATACGAAGCCGTGATGTTCCACGTGTCGCCAGGCTCGACTTCCAGGAGTGGAAGTCGCGGACCAAAGTCAACCGACGTCTCAGCGTTCCCGATGAAGAGTGCGAGCCGGTAAAGGTCACCAATGAATTGCCCGAGCAGGTCCGGGATTTGCGGATCGAGGTCCACAAACGGATTGGTCGCGCGCAGCCAAGTCAAGCTCCCGCCACCGTCACCAACTTTCTTCTTTGGCGTCAAGTCCTTCAAGTCTGTGATTGCGTTTACTGGCGACATCGTCAGCACGTAATGCTCATTAATCTCTTCGATCGTCGTGAGCGACCCGCGCTCGGCGGTCTCGCCCTCGATGATCTCCATCTTCGGCCGCTTGTAGACGACATTCGCGAACCCCTCGCTCGTGACCGCGCCGACCTCTAATGTGAACGTGTAGTTCTGGTCAAGGTCCTCTGGGATGAAGATCGATGTCATATAGTGCCGCGACTCGGCGAACATGTGGCTCTTGACCTGGTAGGTCAGGGTGGTCTTGGGCTTCCACTGCTTGTACAGCTCGATGGCTTCGAGCCTAGGCGTCGCAATCGAGAGCAGTATGGCGGTCAACATCACTACACTAGTTTAACGTAGAACTTGCTTTGATATTACAAGCCGCTGGATTTCGCTGCACCCTTCGCCGATTTCGGTGAGCTTGGCGTCCCTCCACAGCTTCTCTACGAGGTAGTCGAAGGTCATCCCGCGCCCGCCGTGTATCTGGATCGCCCGGTTCGTCGCGTGGTTGGCTGTCTCGCTGGCGAACAGCTTGGCCATCGAGCTGATAGCCACCACGTCCTCGCCACGGTCGTACATCGATGCTCCCCGGTGCAGCAAGCCCCGCGCTGCCTCGATCTCCATTGCGCTGTCCGCGATCATGTTCTGGACGGACTGCATGTCCGCAAGTCTGCGGTTGAACTGCTCTCGCTGTTTGCTGTAATCCACGCAAAGCTCAAACGCCTTCTCGGCGATCCCGAGCGCCATTCCCGCGATTCCTAGTCGTCCGCGGTACAAGAGCGATATCGCATCGTTGAACGTGCACGGCGTGTGCCAACCCACTGCGTCCGTCATCGTGAACCGGACCGTGTTCGAGGCGCACACGCCGACGGTGTGGATGCGGTCGGTCAGCTTGAACCCCGGTTGGTCCGTCTCCATGAAAAACGCAGAGAGCTCCGTCTCCGATGTCCGCGCGATGAGGATGATCAGCTCGGCCTTTCCGCCGTTCGTGATGAACATCTTCTCGCCGTTGATGTGGTGGTAGCCAGGGCGGTCTTCAATCGGCTTTGCAAAGCTCTTGACCCGCCGTGCGTCGGACCCGGCGTCCGGCTCCGTCAGACCCCACGCCAGACGGATGTCGCCCTTGACGATCCCCGGCAAGTACTTCTTGCGCTGGTCGTCGTTCGCAAACTTCACAAAGTGCGCGACGCACAGGGCGTTGATCGCAGCGATGTTCATGGAGAGCGCGGGGTCGCCTTTTGCCAGCTCGCGGCAGGCCTCGACATAGGCCCGGCATGAGAGTCCCGACCCGCCCAGGTCGCGCGGCAAGGTCATCGAGAGCAGTTCGCACTTCGCCAGCTTGGGCCAGATATCGTCGGGGAACGCCTTGGCCTCCTCCCACTTCCTCGTGTTGGGAAGGACCTCTTCGGCCACGAACTGCTGGACCCCTTCCAAGAACGATTGCTCCCGCGCGTCCAAGGGCGTGGTTTCAGTGATCGTGGCGCCGCTGCCGATCTTCGTCTGGCTCATTTATGGCCCTATTCTACATCCCAGACAGAACCGCGGCGGTAGCCCTGGTGAGCCACCGCCGCGCCTGATCTGTACGTCCGACCTACGCCAGCGCCTGCTGTACAAGCGACTTGAACGCGTCCATGTCCGCGATAGCCAGCTCGCTGAGCATCTTTCGGTCGACCTGCATGCCCTTGGCGGTCATACCGTGAATGAGGTCGCTGTAGCGGACGTCGCACAGGTGGCACGCCGCACTGATCCTCGTGATCCACAGCCTGCGGAACATCCGCTTCTTCGCGCGCCTGTCGCGAAAGGCGTACGCCCCCGACTTCATCACCTGTTCGTGGGCGTTCTTAAAGTTTCTGCTTTTACGCCCGAAGTAACCGGACGCTTTCTCTAGCGTCTTCTTGTGACGCTTGTGGCGCATTAGTCCGCGCTTAACTCTTGCCATGTTGTTTCCTCGTTCGTGTTTTTGTCGGGCCGTTTCCCAGCCACTAGGGCGGTAACGGCAGAGGTCCGACTAGGTGTCAGATGGCCAGCATGCGCCTTACGCGCTTGGCCTCCGTGGGGCTCAGCTCAGCGGGTCGGTCGAGACGGCGCTTCTGCGATCCGCCCTTGTGGAAGAACATGTGGTTGTTGTACGCCCTGCGACGCATGATCTTCCCGCTTCCGGTTATCTTGAACCGCTTAGCCGCCGTCTTCTTTGTTTTCAGCTTTGGCATCTTTCTTCTTCCCGACCACCGGGTTTACGACAATGACCATCTCTCGGCCGTTCAAGACCGGGTCCCGGTCGATCTTTCCGTAAGCCTCGAGCTCGACCGCGATCTTGCCCAGCTTGTCACGACCGACCTCCGGATGGGCCAGTTCTCGATGGCGGAACACGCAGGTGACTCGCACCTTGTGCCCCTCCTCCAGGAACTTCTTGGCCTTCTTGACGAGCACGCCAATGTCGTGCACGTCAGTCCCGGGCCGCAATTTTACACCTTTTACTTCCTGGACCTTCTTCTTATGGTCCTTTTTGGCCTTCGACTGTTCGTATTTGTGCTTGCCGTAGTCGACGATCTTGCACACCGGAGGCTCGGCGTTCGGGGCGACCAGCACGAGGTCGAGTTCTGCTTCCCTGGCCTTTTGGAGCGCGTCCCGGGTCGTCAAGACCCCTAACTGCTCCCCCTCTGGGCCCAAAAGTCGGACTTGGTCCAAGCGCAGCAGCCGCTCGTTGATCATCGGAGGCGGCTCGCGCCTCGGCCTTCGTCCTCGTCCCTTTATCGCTGGACTCCTGCGGGTTTCGCTCGCTTCATGTGTTCCCTACCATTATATCTCGGGGTTCGCTAGTTTGATTCGGGCTCAAACCCCCGTGGGTATCCTGCGAACGGGCCGTATTACTGGGCCAGTCGTGTGTTTAGGTCGCCTATGTTTGAGAACCCCCGAAACGTCTGCGTCATCGGTGCAGGCACAATGGGCAGCGGTATCGCTGCCCATCTTGCGAATCTCGGCCTTAACGTCACCCTCCTCGACCTGACAGCACAGTCGGTGCGCACCGCCTTCGACAAGGCCAAGACAGCCCGCCCGCCCCACTTCTATATCCCAGGCACGGCAGACACCGTGCGACTCGGCTCGATCGAGGAGAACCTCGATTGGGTCTCGGAGGCAGACTGGGTGTGCGAGGCGATCGTCGAGAAGCTTGAAGCGAAAAAGTCACTGTTCGCGCGCATCGAACCGCTTATGAAGCCCGACGCGATCGTGACCACCAACACGAGCGGTCTTCAGATCTCGCTGCTCGCAGCAGACCAGTCCCAGGCGTTCCGGCGCGTGTTCATGGGCACGCACTTCTTCAACCCCCCGCGCTATCTCAAACTTCTCGAGCTCATTCCAACGCCCGACACGTCGCCGCAGGCGATCGAAGCGATGACCCGCTTCCTCGAGGACAAGTGCGCACGCCGCGTCGTGATCGCAAAGGACACGCCCGGCTTTATCGCAAACCGCTTTGGAATGTGGTCGATGATCTACGCCGTCCACGTCACTGAGCGGCTCGGGCTAAGCATCGAGGAGGTCGACGCGATCACGGGTGCTTTCATTGGCCGACCGAACAGTGGAAGCTTCCGACTCAACGACCTCGTCGGCATCGACATCATGCAGGACATCGCGGACAACCTTATCCGCCGCTGCCCTGAAGACCCTTTCGTCAAACATTTGGCGACACCGAAGTCAATGGCCGCACTCCTCGAAAAGGGCTGGATTGGAGAAAAGGCGGGCCAGGGCTTCTTCCGGCGCAGCGGACACGAAATCTTCGCCTTCGACCTCACCACCCACGTCTACCGGATGCGTCAGGAGATCGCATTCGACTCGATCAAGGAACTCGGCAGGCTCCCACTGGCCGAAAGACTGCCGAGGGCACTCGAGCTCCGCGACCAAGTCGGCGACTTCCTCCGCGAGTACCTCCTCCCCACACTTCGCTACGCGGACTATTTGAAGGAGGAGATTAGCCACAACGTCGAGGACTTCGACCGCGTGATGAAGTGGGGCTTCGGGTGGGAGGCCGGACCGTTCGAGACCATCGACATCGTCGGTGCCGAGCGGGTCGGGATCGGGACGATGCCTTCTTACCAGGGCCGCTCGATCCTGAGCTTCGACGGCAACTATGTCCCACGCAAAGAAGAGCCACAGTACGCGAGCATCACCGACTTCCCCGTCATCGGCGAGCACGAAGGCTTTCGCGTACGCGACCTCGGCGACCACGTGCACGCCGTGTGCGCGACGACCAAGATGGGCGTCTACAGCCCCGCGATGATACGCGCGATGTCGTCCTATCTCCAGTCCGGCAAGTCGCAGAGGATCGTCCTGACCAGCGAGGCGAAGGTCTATTCCGCTGGCTTCGACCTCAAGTTTCTTCTCGAGAAGGTCAATGAGGAGGACTGGGACGCGTGCGACAAGGCGCTCGTCGACTTCCAGAACCTCGGGCTGCTGCTCAGAGAGATCCCCGGTTGCGCCGCTGTGTTCGGCGGGTGCCTCGGCGGCGGATTTGAAATGGCCGCGTCGTGCTCGTGCATTGCGGCTGCAGGAGAGTCCAACATCGGCTTTCCCGAGTCGCGCGTCGGACTGCTCCCCTCTGGCGGTGGCACGCCGCTCATGCACGTCCGCAACCAGGAGAGCGCAAAGGCGCTCGTCGAGGCCGCTAAGCTGCTTTTGCTCGGGACAGTCGCGCGCAACGCGGACGAGTCAAGAAAGCGAGGTTTCCTCCGCCGCGAGGACCCGACCATCTACCATCCCGATCGGCTGATAACCGAGGCTAAACGCATCGCCCTCACAGCGGAGCCCGCCGGAATCCCTGAGTGGAAGGTCGTCGCGGGCCCCGTGCCCGGAATGATCGAAAGGATGCAGGACGAACTGACTAAATCTGGAGAGATCACCGCGCACGACTGCGAAATCGGCGACAAGATCAAGCACGCGATCGCCCGGGCCGAGTCGTTCAAGGACTCCCTCGCAAAGGAGCGCGCTGCCTTCGTAGAACTGCTCAAGGACGGGATGACACAGACGCGCATCCGTCACATGATCGAGACCGGCAAGCCGCTCCGCAACTAGCACATGAAGATACTCTGCCCCATCAAGCGCGTCGTCGACCCGTATGCGAAGGTAAGGCCCCTGTCTGACGGAAGCGGGCTCGACATCGGAGCCGTGAAGTTCGACGTCAACCCGTTCGACGAGATCGCGGTCGAAGAGGCGGTGCGCATGAAGGAGAAGGATCCAACCGTCACGATCACCGCCGTCTCAATCGGGGGCCCAGAGGTCGAGGAGCAACTGCGAAAGGCGCTCGCGATGGGCGCTGACGAGGCGATGCTGATCGAGAACGCGTTGCCGCTTGATTCGAGCGTAGTCGCCGCCGAGCTCGCACACTTTGCAAAGGGCTACGACCTCGTGCTCATGGGCAAGCAGTCGACCGACGACGACAACGGCCAGGCTGCACAGATGCTTGCAGCTAAGCTCAATTGGCCGCAAGCGACGTTCGCATCTTCGGTCTCGATCGTCGATGGAATCGCGACGGTCACGCGCGAGACCGACACCGGCGAGGAGACTCTCGTGCTTCCTCTCCCCGCCGTCATCACGACCGACCTGCGATTGAACGAGCCGCGGTACATCGCACTGCCCGGGATCATCAAGGCGCGCACAAAGCCACTCTCGAAAGTCCCCCGCGCGACGGACGCGGGTCCAAAGTCGCGCGTCGTGCGGATGGACAGTCCCCCGCCGCGCCCCGCTGGCCGCAAGGTCGCGCGCGTTGACGAGCTCATCGCAGGGCTCAAAGAGCGAGGCGTGCTCTGATGCCAAGGCTCCTGCTCGTCGCGTTCGCGCCTGCGGACAACGCGGCCCTCGGCGGCTTTGCAGAAGCGATTGGGCTGGAGGGCACGCTGATCGCGTTCGAGGGCGAGGTCCCGCCCGCCGACGCAGCGGCCGACGCGCTGAAGAAGGAGGCAGATGGCTTCACCCACATCGCCGCCGTGTCCTCGATGCAGTCGAAGGACGTGATGGCGCGCCTCGCCGGACTGCTCGACGCCGCCATGGTCACAGATGCGATCAAAGTGGTTTCACCGACACAGTTCGTGCGACCGATGGTCGCCGGTTCCGTGCTCGCGACCGTCGAGACGATGCACGAGCCGGTCGTGATCACCTTCCGCCCCGCCAGCTTCCCGAAGGTCGAAAAGAACGGTGACAAAGCTCTGAAGGTGCTCGAAACGACCACCTCGCGCACCTCGAAGTCTGGTGGTGCGAAAGGTTCGCGGCCCGACCTCACCCAGGCCAAGCGCATCGTCTCCGGAGGACGTCCGCTCAAGGACGCGGCGACGTTCGAGAAGATCATCGGCGGGCTGGCGGACAAGCTGGGCGGCGCGGTTGGCGCGACCCGCGCAGCGGTGGACAGCGGGATCGCGGCGAACGAGCTGCAGGTCGGGCAGACGGGCAAGATCGTCGCGCCGGACCTCTACATCGCGGCGGGCATCAGCGGCTCGACGCAGCACATGGCGGGGATCAAGGACTCGAAGGTGATCGTCGCAATCAACACCGACCCCGACGCCCCGATCTTCGAGTTCGCCGACTTCGGCCTCGTCGCAGACCTCTTTACCGCCGTTCCGGAGTTGACTGAGAAGGTTTAATCCATCCCCATGACTTCACCGAGCGACCGCCCGATGTCGACGTAGAAGTTCCCTTTGATCTCGCGCACGGCCTCGAACTCCGTCCCAGGCGCGCCGAAGAACGGGCGCAAGGTCCAGCCGAGCTGGCTGCCGACGAACGCGTACAGGAACATCCACGGCACGAGCACGCTCCCGCGTTTACCGCCGACGTCGCCCCACAAGTCGCGCACCGCGCGGCCAAAGTAGCGCACGCCGACGATCCCGCACGTACCGAGGATCGCGACGTTGAGCAGTTTGAAGAACTGGTAGTGGCTGCTCGTAAGCATGAAGAACAGAGTGACCGGAGCGAAGCTCACGAGCAGCACAGAGGTCACCGCCAGTGCAGCGAGCAGGAGCGTGAAGTACTGCCCCACCGTCTCCTTCGCACCCAGGAGCAGGCACGCGACGTACAGCGTCGGCAGACAGATCGCCACTGTCGCGAGGAAAAGCAGGGGGAGCTTGATAGCGGAGCTGAGCGCCTGCGCCGGGCCAGTGAACGCCCCCATGATCGCACCATAGATTGCGAAGAGCACGAACGACGACACGAAAAGCGAGACCATCTTCTCGCTCAGCCTGTCGAAGCGCTTGACCTCTTCGAGAAAGCCCTGCCCGTCCCGAAGGACGGCGAACGGCGCCTGGAGGTGGTTCACGGTCGTTGGTTTACCTCTACACGAAGCAACCGGCAAACCGCTGCAGACGTTCCAGACACGTCCCTGAACCTGGTGACGAGTGCTTCAGATAGACTCTCGACATGATCAGTGCCCTTCTTGCCCTCGCAGCCCAAAGCGAAAACCCGGTCCAACTCTTCGACGGCACGTCGCTGGGCGGGTGGCACATGGACGTGCCGGAGCTGGACAACAACCCGGGCGGGACCAAGCCGTTCATCGTGCGCGACGGAAAGCTGGTCAGCCTCGGCACTCCGGGTGGGCACCTGATCACCGACGGCTCGTTCGAGAACTACAGCCTGACGATCGAGTACCGGTTCGCGAACAAGCCCGGCAACTGCGGCGCGCTCGTGCACGCGTCGACTCCGCGGCGTTTGTACGGGATGTTCCCACAGTCGCTCGAAGTGCAGATGCAGAGCGGCGACGCTGGCGACTTCTGGTGCATCGGCGAGGACGTCACCGTCCCCGACATGGAGTGGCGGCGCGGGCCGAAGGCGAACTGGGGCGTCGACGGCAGCAAGGCGCGGCGGATCAAGAACCTCACTGACGGCTCGGAGAAACCGCTCGGCGAGTGGAACACGATGGTGATCCGGTGCTGGCGCGATCGCGTAATGGTGTGGGTGAACGGCGACCTCGTCAACTCTGGCAGCCACTGCACCGCGAGCAAGGGCCAGATCGCGATCCAAGCCGAGGGCTCCGAGGTCGAGTTCCGAAGGATCGAGCTGGCAAAGCTAGGATAGACTTTGGTCATGACAACGCTCTTCGCTGCAATCGTCCTGTCTCAGGCCGCAGCGCCGGTCGCGCTTTTTGATGGAAAGAGTTTGAAGGGTTGGCACGAGGACGTGCCCTCGAACGACGCCAAGACGGAGCCGGTGCCTGCGTTTGTCGTGCGCGACGGCGTGCTCGTCTCGCTCGGCGAACCGCGCGGACACTTGATCTCGAACTCGCAGTATGAGAATTACAAGCTGACAGTCGAGTACCGATTCACCAAGACGGCCGAGAACTGCGGCGTGCTTGTGCACGCTTCGATCCCACGTGCCCGCAACAACATGCTTCCCCGCTGTCTTGAGGTCCAGATGATGAGCGGGAACGGAGGCGACTTCTACATGCTCGGCGAGACGATCAAGAAGCGCGGCGCGACCGAGCCCGTCACTGGGATCAGGATCCCGAACATGACGGACAATTCGGAGAAGCCGATCGGCGAATGGAACACGATGGTGATCGAGTGCAAGGGTGCAGAGGTGAAAGTATGGATGAACGGAGACTTCGTGAACGACGGAGTGGAGTGCTCGTCATCGCGCGGGCAGATCGCGCTGCAGAGCGAGGGCGCGGAGGTCGAGTTCAGGAGGATCCTGATGGAGAAGCTCACTGGCTGAAGCCGTCACTTCTCTGAAACAAGGGCGAACACTGCGTCGTGGAACTTCGGCCTGAACTGTTTGATCTTCAAGTTCGCTGCGCTGGGGTGGACGCGGTTGGTGAGCAGCACGGCGAACAGTTGGTTGGCCGGGTCGACCCAGATCGTCGTGCCGGTGTACCCCGTGTGGCCGAACGACTTGATCGAGAACTTCGTCCCCGCCGAGGAGTCCTCTTCGGACCGAGTGTCGAAACCCAGACCGTACGTCGAGTCGTCGTTCTGCTTCTTCGTGAACTGCGCGATGGTCTCTCTCTTGAACGGCTCCGCGCCCAGCATCCACGCCCGCGCGACCTTCGCGAGGTCCCGCGAGGTCGAGAACAGGCCCGCGTTGCCGCTCACGCCGCCGATGAGGTACGCGATCGGGTCGTGCACCGCCCCCTGGATGAACTCAGCACTCACGCGCTTGAAACCGCGCAGGTCTTCGAGCTTCTTCCGCCAGGCGATGTACTTCTCCGTCGGCGTAGTGCGCTTTCGGTCCTCGAACGAAGGTTTGAAAAACGTGTCCTTCAGTCCCAGTGGGCCGGTCAGTCGCTTTTGCAGCAGTTCTTCGAACCCCAGGCCGGTGAGCCGCTGCTCGACCTCCATCAGCGTGACGAACCCGAGGCACGAGTAATCGCACTTCTTGCCGGGAGCGCTGCGCAGGGCGGACCGCAGGATCACGTCCTTCACTTCAAGAGCGTTCGTCCGGCTCTCGTAGTTGCCGTACGCGGCGAGGCCGCTGTCGTGCATGAGCAGGTTGCGGACCGTGACTTCGTCCTTGTCGTCGCCGACGAACTCCGCGACGACGCTCTGCACGTGTGCGTCGAGGTCGAGCTCGTTCGACTGCACGAGGGACATCGCGATGCTGGTCGTCGCGACGATCTTCGTCAACGACGCGAGGTCCCAAAGGGTCTTCTCGCCGATCGCAGGACTTTCCTTCGCATAGGTGTGGCGTCCCGCGTCCGCGAACCACGTCTCGTCCGCGTTCCCAACCGCAGCCGACATCCCAGGCGCGACGCCATCCTTGACGCCCTCCCGCAGGATCTCGAGCAGCTTCGACTCGGTCATATCAGGGTGATACCATGCACACGCAGCCCGGAAGCCGCGTCCTCGCGCTGAAACTCGATCGACTTGACGAGCGCAGGCACGTCCGCGATCTCGATCACGACGGCGGTCAGTCCCTTCGACCTCGCCATCGCGGTCGCGTTCGGGTCGTCACCGGCGCGAAGCTCAACACCGTATCGAAGCTCCTTTTCTATCGAACTCCCGTCTGCGAGATGGACGGTGACCGTCGCGACGGTCGCGCCGACCTCCATCCAAGCGAAGCAATCGACAGCGACCGCAACTCGTCTTGCCACGCGGTTGACCGTGACCCTCATTCCCGTCGGTGCGGCGGTGGAACGTGCGCTGACGTTGGATCGCAGCTCGAAGAGGCGCGCGCCACGGAACTTGAACTGTCCGACCTTGAACTCCGGGCCCGCATTTGCCAGCAACGAAACCCCGCCCTGCGGCGTTGCAGGCTGCCGAGTGTCGAACACCATTCGCCTTGCGGTCTCCGCGGGGTCGTACGGGAGCTTGTCGGGCGGGAGCTTCTGTCCGCCCCACGAGTACTCGCCGGCGAGGAGGTACGCGGTGAGCTGCCGCATGTCCTCGACCAGTTTGACCTCACTGCTCTCGTAACCCAGCCACGTCGCCTGCAGGTATCCGGCTTGGTTCGCAATGGCCGCCTGAGTCAGGCCGAAGATGTTGTTCGGCCGGTACCACGCGGTCGCGATCGGCCGCATGCCGAACGACTTCCACTTCGCGAGCGACTTGTACCTCTTTGGGTTTGGCTCGTTCGCATAGTGCCAGTCACCGATCAGCGTTCCTTTCGGGACCACGCTCCTCCGCTCGATCGCGGCGGCAAGGCTGGGTGCGTGCATCCCGTCGTTCGCCTCGCCCGGAGCGAGCATCATGTCTCCCCAGAGCATCGGTTGGACGCCGGACCTCTTTGCAAAGTCGAACAGGAGAGGGAGTTGGTTGTCCCAGAGGCGGGTGGCGAGGGTCGGGTCTGCAGGAAAGCCCCGGGAATCGATCTCGTCGAGGCCGAAGTGGACAGTCTTCGGATTGAGAAGGGCGATCGCCTCCGACCACAGCGCAACAGTGAGATCCCTCGCCCTCTGCTTTCGCACATCGAGCGTATACGGAAGAGCGGGGTTGACGGCGAGGTCGAGGTTCTGGCCGTTCGCAAAGAGCCACTCCATGTGACCGAGGCTCTGGATGAGAGGGATCGACTCGATTCCTCTCTGGCGATACGCGTTGAACAGTCTGACGAGATCCTCTCGCGACATCGTGCCCACCGTGTTGATGCCCGGCAGCGACTCCCACGCGGTCCGCTCGCACTGCAGCACGACGTGGTCGAAGCGCAGGGGCACAAGCAGACGGTCCATGAGCCGCGTCTGAATCTCGAGCGCACGCGGCCCGACAAACATGTGCACGCCGCGCCATGTGGTCATCGGCTCGTCGTTCGTGATCGTAAAGTTCGGGATGAAGAGCCCCTTGTCGTCGCTTCGGACGAGCTGCGAGATTCGGGCGATCGCGTGCATCAGCCCCGACTGCCCGCCCGTCGTGATCTTAATAGTTCCACCGCTGCACACCAACGAGTACCTCTCGCCGGCAAAACTGGGGCTCTGGAGGACCTCGACTGCCGTCGGTTCGCCATCGCCGACTTCCCAAAGACCGCTCACGTACTTGTTCAAGAGCGTTTCGGCCGTCGTCACGAGGCCAGGGACCGATGCGTTCAGCCGGAACTTCCCGCTGGTCCGGCGCGAACCTTCTCGATACACGATCGCGCGCGGAGTGGGAAGCAGCGGCAGCGGTTGTTGCGCCTCTTGCGCCCGTTCGAGCTTTGCGGCGATGCCGCTGACCGACTCGGTGGAAGCGGGTCGGTCGAAGAGCTTGGAGAAGCTCATTCTGACCGTGTACGCGACGCGCCCGCCTGGCCTGATCGCGTGCTCCAGCGAGCCCGCCCAGTGCACGGGCCTGCCGCGCGCCCAGTCCTGCGGATAGTTTCGGCCATCGAAAACGATGAACGGCTCGCTCGAACTCAGCGACATCCGTCCGAACGGTGCGTCGAAGGACAGCGAGCGTGTGCCGATCGCTAGCGCGCGCGTCCACACCGAGTCGTCGACCATCGGGACCTCGAAAAAGCGCGACCTTCGTATCTCGTCCGATTCTGCGCGCGCGTCCTTGAATGCCGAGGCCCACAGGAGGCCGAAACAGTTCTCGATGCGGACATCGCGGTCGCCGTTCCACTGGAACTCGTACCGCGCCGTGAGGTCGTTTCCTTCCAGCGTGTACTTGATCGTGCCGAGCACCGCGCGGTCTTTGCCCTGGTACCGGACCGTGATCTCGTTCGGCGTGCTCGTGACGATCTTCGGCTGCCATCGCGAGCTGTAGATGCCGGCCCTCCAACCTGGTTCGTAGTACTGGAACCCTGAGCCTGAGACGAGACGGACGCCTGAGACGTCGACGAAGAGGCCGGAGAACTGGTCGTAGCTGATCGTGACCGGGCCGGCGCTCGTGCCCAGCGCGGCGAGGAGGAGTGAGGCGATCAACCTCCTTTGTACTCCACAACCTTGTTCATGACCGGGTAGCAGTCGACCGATAGCAGCTCGCTCGTGTCGCCGGTGACGCGGTAGGTCTCGACGCTGTACCCGGCGTGCCCGGGGTTGCGGACGCGTCCGTACCGACCCGACCCGATCAGGAGCTCTTGCGGTTTTGCAACGTCGGCGATCCTCTGTTGGATCCGGATTCCATCCGTCGGCTTTTCGCTGCCGACGAGGTCGATGACGACGCCGTTCGGCGTGACAGTGCCCTCGACCGTGACTGGAAACGGGTACGGATTCGTGAACTTGAGGTCGATGCGGGGGTACGCGACCGCCGCGTCGCGGCCCGGCGAGATATAAGTCGGTGCGTAGTGGTGGCGGTGCCGCTCATCGATCTGCATGCCCGCTAGGAGCGCGGCGTTGTAGAGCGTGCTGCTCGTCTGGCAGACGCCGCCGCCCCACGAATCGACGAGGAGCCCGCCGAACGAGACGGGCGCGCGGCGGTAGCCCTTGTCGCGCGACCAGGTCCCGACAGTCTCGTTAAAGGAGAACGTCGCACCCGGCAGCAGGACAAATCCGTCGAGCTGTTTGAGACAGAGCACCGCGTTGTGCCGCTGGTTGCCCATCCGCCCATCGAGCGGAGTGATATAGCGCGCCATCGTCACTTGTTTTGCACTTCCTGCGGTCAGCGCGTATACAAGACCGCCGAGGAAAAGCGCGATGAAAACGAGGGGGAGCCAGCGCCTCACTTTCGCACCTCGAGCTTTGCGGACCCGGTCGATGCGCGCACGTCGGGCTGGTACATCATTGACGCGGTAGCGGGCAGCGCGGTGCTGGTGCCGATAGCCTCGGCGCGGACCGAGTACTCGACGATGTTCTCGCCGGCCCTGAGATAACGCATGAAGAGTGCGGCGTGATCGTCGAGGAACATCTGGTCGCTCCACCAGTAGTACCACTCCCACTCGTTGACGATTCCCGTTTCGATCGCGCGCGAGTTGCTGAGCGCGGGGTCGGTGACCATGACGTAGTCGCGGTCCCTGTCGGTCAGGACCGTCAGTCGGCAGTGCAGGACTTCGCCGCTGCGCGCTGATGTAACCGGATTCCGACTGGGGACGAGGCGCAACGTGCCGTCTTCAAGCCGGCGTGACTCCATCCGGAAGTACTCGCGCTTGATCCTGAGCCCGTCGCCCGAATCCGTGGATTGCGGATTGGGGTCGTAAGTGCCTTGTGTGAGCTTCGCAGAATAGTACACGCGGCCCTGGCCGGCGAACTCGACGGTGACCTCGTTCGCGCCCTTCGCGAGCTTGTCGAACGGGACCGTGATGCGCTCTGTTCTGGATATGTTGCCCGGCGCAAACCTGTACTTACCAAGCTCTGTCCCATTGAGGAGCACGCGGGCCTCAAAGTCCGGCCTGAGCTCGTTATGGTGCCGGAGGTACTCGATCCCGGCCAGAACGATCTGGGCCGTGTCGCGCGTGCTGGTCCAGCAGTCTCCACGCTTCTTTCCGGTCAGGTATCGCAGAACCTTGCCCGCCCTGGCGCCGTCGGGCTCAGTCTTGATGACCGCCATGAGGGCGACGGCGGTCGGTTCGTACCACCAGTCGTACGCCCAGGACATCGTACTCTCGGTCTCGGTGGCAAGGGATATCAGTTTCTTGTACGCGGCAGCGCGGTACTTCGCTGTTTCACCGGTGAGTTTGCCGCCGGCCTCATGGATCGCGAGCACCGTGTAGGCGAGCGAGAGCTCGTCGTTCGCTAGGAGATTCGGATCGACGAGGAGACGCGACCACTCCGACGGTTCTACTCCGTGCAATGAGAGCGCGTAGGCGAGGCGCACGCGCTCGCCCTCATAGTTGCTCGTGAGCACCGAGGTCTTCGCGTAGTTCCTCGCCCACTCGAGGGTGCGATCGACCAAGTGAGTGTTGATGTCAACGCCAGACTTCTTTGCATAGTAGAGCCCCTCGAGCACGAGCGCGGTCATTCCAGGATCGGCCTCGTCGTAGCTCCACCAGCCAAAGCCGCCGTCGCCGCGCTGCATCGTGCGGAGCCTCGCCTGGCTCTTCTCCGAAACGTCGACGATCTTTGCGTCAAGCGCAGGGATTTGGATCCCGGCTTCGCGCAGGAACTGGCGCACGACGACGGCGGGCATGAACCTGCTCATCGTCTGTTCGACGCACCCGTAGGGGTAGTCGACGAGCGTGTCGAGCGATTCGACGATGCTGCCGAGTATCGATGGCGTCAGCGAAATCTGGAGGTCACCTGCGATCGCGTTCTGCTCGATCTTCATTTGAAACTTCGCGGAGGTCGTGGTGTCACCTGCGTTGTACGATTCGAACGTTGGACCGTTCGCGCGCACCGGGAGCTTGACCTCGAGGGCGTCCGTGTTTCCGCCGCGTGATGCGGCGGCGGTGACTCGGATGGTTGCACTGCCGGGATCGGCGGCCTGCAACTGCCATTCGACGCGCCCAGAGGACCTCGCCTTGAGGTCCAGCCGTTGGACGGCATTGCCGCTCACCTTGAGGCCGGTCGTTTGGATGCGGACGTCGACGTTCTGGTCTTGGTCCGTCTCGTTTCTCACGCTGACGCCGACGGTCTGGCTCTCGTCCTGCACCATGAATGCGGGCGGGCTGACGCGCACCATCAGCGGCTTGCGAGCGATCACGTCGCTACGGCCCTTGCCTGCCATCGCGCCGCTCGAGACCGCAGTGGCGGTCGCGCGCCACGACGTCAAGTTGTCGGGGAGCTTGACGCTCAGGGTCGCGGTACCGTCCGCGCCCGTAACGACCGACGGCGCCCAGAAGGCGGTGTCGCGAAAGTCGGTGCGGATGTCGGACTCCGCGCCCGACTTGTCGTCGCCGTCGAGATAGACCTCTGGGAAGGAGTAGTACGTCGAGACCGAGGACCATCGGTTCGGGAAGAACGAGCGCAACGGATCAGTGTCGTCCTCGCGGATACTGTACACGCCCTCGTCCACGACCGAAACCGAG
>JANWJY010000142.1 GCA_025451715.1 Fimbriimonadaceae bacterium
CGCGCGGGCTCGACATCGCCGCGCTGTACATCGCCTCGATGCTCAAGCAGTGGGGGGTCGAGCCGGGCGGCGACAACGGGAGCTACTTCCAGAGCGTTTCGACCAAGGTGCCTTCGATCGACGCGGCGAACACTTCGCTGACGATAGGCGGCAGGATCATGAAGTTGGTCGATGACTTCGACGCATATCTCCCTGCGAGCGAGGTCTCGGGGCAGGTCGTTTACGTGGGCTTCGGCTTTCGTGCACCGTCGAAAGGGCTCGACCCGTACAAGGGGCTCGACGTGAAGGACAAGATCGTTCTCATCGTCAACGGCGTGCCCAAGGAGCTTCCGCCCGACGAGCTGTTCAACGGGAAGATCCCCGATGCCGAATGGCCGATGCAGGCGGCGGCGAAGCTTGGGGCCAAGGCGATCCTCATCGCCAAGCCGGACGACATGGGCGTTGCGATCAACATCGGCGCAGCGATCCCGAACGTCGTGCTCAAGCGCGCGGCGGTCGAAGAGCTGATGAAGGGCGAGCGCGACGACGCCGATGCGCTGTTCAAGCGCACGGGCACGACCGATGCGGGCGAACCGTTCGCGCTTTCTTCTTCCAAGACCGTTGTGATCAAGATATCCCGAACGGAGAAGACACTGCTCTACCAGAACGTAGTGGGTATCGTGCCCGGCGCTGACCCGAAGCTGAAGGAGGAGTATGTCGCGTTCGGCGCGCACTACGACCACGTGGGCAAGCACGGCGACGGCCCGGGAGACACGATCTACAACGGTGCCGACGACGACGGATCGGGCACAGTCGCGGTGCTGGAGATAGCGCACGCGTTCGCCGTCGGGCCGAGGCCGAAGCGGTCTGCGCTCTTCGTGTGGCACGCGGGCGAGGAGAAGGGGCTGTGGGGGTCTGCGTACTTCGTGGAGCATCCGACCGTGCCGATCGACAAGATCGTTACGCATCTCAACATCGACATGATCGGAAGATCGCGGAAGGCGGACGACAGGGACATCCGTAACAAGGACCTCTCCGACGAGAACACGGTGTACGTGATCGGCTCGCGGATGCTCTCGGACGACCTCGGCGACGCGGTGGCGAACGTGAACAAGGGGCTGTACAAGATGACGTTGGACTTCAAGTACGACGACCCGAAGGACCCCGAGCAGTTCTACTACCGCAGCGACCACTTCAACTACGCGCAGAAGGGGATCCCGATCGCGTTCTTCTTCAACGGCGTGCACGAGGACTACCACGGCGTCGGAGACGAGGTGCAGAAGATCGACTTTCTGCGGATGGAGAAGATCACGCGGACGGTGTACGCGATCGGGTTCAGCATCGCGACGGCGACCGCGCGACCGAAGGTTTACAAGAAGGCTGGGTAGAGGGCGGGGCTCGTCACGACCCGCCCGACTTCCGATAGGCGGCGAGCTCCGCTCGTGCCTTTGATCCGATGGTCTCGAGGCGCGACGCCCATTGCTCGCGGAACGGGCGCAGCGCGTGGGCGATGGACTCGGCGACGCACAAGTCGCGGAACCACTTGTGGTCCGACGGCACGACGTGCCACGGCGCCCAAGGCGTCGAGCACTTCGAGAGCGCGTCCTCATACGCCGCAGTGTAATCGCCCCACCGCTCGCGCTCCTTCCAGTCGTTGACGCTGAGCTTCCACGCCTTGATCGGGTCCTTCTCACGTGCGAGCAGGCGCTGTTCCTGCTCTTTCTTGCTGATGTGGAGGAAGAACTTGAGAATGACGGTGCCCGATTCCGCGAGCGCCTGCTCAAACTCGTTGATCTGTTCGTACCGCTTTTCCCAGACGTGCTTCGGTGCGAGCGAGTGCACGCGAACGACGAGGACGTCCTCGTAGTGAGAGCGGTTGAACACGGTGACTCCGCCCAGCGCGGGCGTCTGCTTATGGATCCGCCACAGGAAGTCGTGCGCCAGCTCCTCTGCGGTCGGGATCTTGAAGCTGGCGACGCGACAGCTCTGCACGTTGACGTACTCGAGGACCTTGTTGATCGCGCCGTCCTTGCCCGACGTGTCGGCACCCTGGAACACGCACAGCAGCGCGGTGGAATTCGCCGCGTACATCAGCTCTTGAAGCTCCTCGATTTCCTTCGCCAGGTGGTTTGTCTTCTCCTTCGCTTCCTCCTTCGTGAGGCCATCGTCGCGCGCGGGGTCGAGTTTGCTTAGGCTGAGCTTGGTGCCTAGTTTGACGGTGTGCGCATGGGGCATAGCGAGATTGTAGTCGGGAGCGGCGAAGTTGTGACTGTCGACTACCCTTCGCAAACCAAGCGCATGCCGACCATCTCGCCGTCGGAGAGCCACCAAGTCGACTTGGGCTGCTGGGCGTCGCGGAGCTGCCAGGCGGGGTCGTAGCCCTCGCGAGTCGTAAACTTCACGAACTCCGGTTTCGAATAGAAGTTGCCGCCGCGCACGACCGGCTCCTTGCCGATCGAGGGCGTGCACCACTCGCTCGTGTTGCCAAGCGTGTCGTACAGGCCCCATGCGTTCGGCTTTTTCGACTTCGCCTTCTGCGCCTGCGAATCGGAGTTGTCCCAGAACACGGCGTAGTCCTTCAGCGGCATGGGCTCGGCGGTCGCGCCTGCGCGGGCGGCGTACTCCCACTCGGCCTCGGTCGGGAGGCGGTACTTCTTGCCGGTCTTCTTAGAAAGCCATTCGCAGAACTTGACTGCCGCGGGGTGGGCCATGCTGAGCGCTGCGAAACCGCTGTGCCCAAACCCGCGGTCGGGTGCGCCGTAGGGGCGGCTCGGACGGTTCTCGGCATCGAAGTCTGCCGCGTTCTGCTCCGGCGTGAGGTCCATGCGGAAGGCGAACACGTCGAACAGGTCCCAAGTGACCTCGGTCTCGCCGATCCAGATCTTCTTGATCTGGTGCTCCTTGTTATCGATCGTGATCTTGCCGTCGGGGACCGCGATCATCTTGAACTCGACGAGGAACCCTGTGAGCTTTTCGGTGAAGCTCTCGTGGTTCTGTTGTAGGATTGCTGTGATGGCGATGGCGGCGATCATGTTGCTGGCCTTGGGTCAGACGGACTCGGGGCTGCAGCGTTATGCCTATTCCCAGGTCCACATGGGCGGGCGGGTGGACGTCACCCTTTATGCCCCGGACGAGGATACCGCCGAGCGGGCTGCTCGGACGGCCTTCGGTCGGTACGCGGCTTTGGAGGATGTGTTCAGCGACTATCGGCCGACGAGCGAACTGATGCGGCTGTGTGATCGGGCTGGAACGGGACCGTACGCGGTCTCCAAGGACTTGTTCGCTGTGCTCGAACAGTCTCAGAAGGTCGCAGAGATGACTGAGGGTGCGTTTGACGTGACTTGCTCGCCTATGGTGCGGCTATGGCGAGAAGCGCGTCGGACCAAGGAGGTGCCTTCGATCCGCGCTCTGCGGACCGCACAACTCCTCGTGGGCTGGCGGAGCTTGGTT
This sequence comes from Fimbriimonadaceae bacterium, assembly GCA_025451715.1. Lineage (GTDB taxonomy): Bacteria > Armatimonadota > Fimbriimonadia > Fimbriimonadales > Fimbriimonadaceae > JADFMN01. The sequence continues at coordinate 3,430 of JANWJY010000142.1, forward strand.
TTGAACCCTGCGCACCGGACAGCGGAGCTCAAGTTGGCAGGAATCTTGATTGACCTTGGTGGGATCGCAAAAGGCTACGCGAACGATGAGGCATTGCTCGCACTGCTTGAAGAAGGGATCGAGCGTGCGATGGTAGTGGCAGGCGGTGACATCGGAGTGTCCGGCCCGCCACCAGGTCACCTCGGTTGGGCGATCAAGGTTCGCAGCATCCCTGACACCTTCTACTTGTCGCACTGCTCGATCTCGACCAGCGGGGACACGGAGCAGTTCGTCGAGATCGGTGGCGTGCGGTATTCGCACGTGGTCGATCCGCGCACGGGTATGGGTGTGACGACCCGGATCCAGGCGACCGTGATCGCGCCTCGGGGGTTGGTGACCGATCCATTGGCGACAGCATTGTGCGTCGATCCCAAGTTAAAGGAACGGTTGGAGCGAGCCACCGGCGCGACCGTGCTTGTCACCGTCGTCCCTTGAGGCGCGCGGGCTGACAGCCCGCAATCTAGGCGGGCAAGAATGCCCGCGCTCCGATGGTCTGCGAGAAGGGAATGGTGGGTCGTGCAGGGCTCGAACCTGCGACCAGCTGATTAAGAGTCAGCTGCTCTACCAACTGAGCTAACGACCCACGGGATGTGTTTGTACCTGATTGCGGCGGGAGAAACAAGGGCCAGAGGCACCAGGCGAGGTGGTTCGGAAGATCGGAGGTTCGGTATCTTCGTCGAATGCCGATTGTGCGACCGTACGAAGACCGAGACCAAGACGCGGTGGTGGACGCGGTGCGAACCGTGTTCGAGGAGTATGGTTTCATCTGGGAACCCGAGGGCTACAACAGCGACCTATTCGAAGTCCCTGTGCAGTACCAGCATAAGGACGCCGGGTTCTGGGTCGGTGAGGTGGATGGTGAAGTTGTCGGGTGCGGCGGCGTGCTGTTCTTCCCCGCCATTCCTGGTTCACTAGGCGAGTTGACCGACGAGGAGTACCCGCGCGTTTGCGGCGCGGACTGCGAAGTCGTTCGCGTGTATGTGCATCCAAAAGGGCGAAGGAAGGGAGTGGGGACTGCGCTATTCGAGCAGGTCATCAACGAGAGCCGTGCGCGGGGGTGCAAGGTCATGGAGATCTGGAGTGACCGGCTGTTGCTCGACGCGCACAGGATGTACGAGCGGTATGGAGCAGTGAAGGTCGGAACGCGGATATGCCCTCCGCCGGACAAGACTCCCGAGTTTGGGATGTATCTGGTGCTCTGAAAAAACGGCGGGGCCTTGCGGCCCCGCCGAAGCCATGAAATGCGCGTTTTCCGACGGCGCATTGTTCACCGAAGGCTCCCTTTCCCGAACCAGTCCCGGACTGCGTTCGATTCAGGCGGCTCAAACGAGTCGCTTAGGGAAATGTTTACTTGACGTTCAGGGTCTCAGCGCGCGCCTTCTCGACCAGCTCGCCGATCGCACCCTTGGACTCCTTCCTGAACTCCGCGGGGGAGCCCAGGAACACAAGCTTCCCTTGCTCAAGGAACGCGATGCGGTCCGCGACACGGAAGACCGAAGTGACGTCGTGGCTGACGACGACGCACGTCATCTTGAGCCGGCTGCGGGTGTCGACGATGAGCTGGTCGATGGAATAGGCAGTGACGGGGTCAAGCCCGCTCGTGGGCTCGTCGA
>JANWJY010000143.1 GCA_025451715.1 Fimbriimonadaceae bacterium
AGTGGCCGAACTTCGGCCCCGTAGAGAATCTGAGCAGTGTCGATTAAGTCGCGGCTAAGCAGCCATTAACGGTCTGTTGAATGTTTGAAGTGCACTTCACTCCGCTGGCACGAGCCGGATCACCTTGTCCGGGCCGTTGAGCACCACGTACACGGTCCCGTCCTTGTGGACGTTGATGTCGCGGATTCGTCCGTGACCGTGCAAGAGCTCCTCGCGCTCGACCATCGTGCCGTCCTTCATGCGGAACCGATCGAGGTTCTCGCCGACCAGCCCGCCGGCGAGTAGGTCGCCGGACCAAGTTGGAAACGCCGCGCCTTTCATCAAAGTCATGCCCGAAGCGCCGATAGAAGGCAGCCATCGAAAAACGGGAAGCGCGAAGCTCTCCCCCGGCCCGTTCCAAGGCGTTCGGAATGGCGAGTCGTTGTAGTTGATGCTGAAAGCGCGCACGGGCCAGCCATAGTTGGCGCCCCTCTTGATCAGATTGACCTCGTCGCCGCCGCGCGGGCCGTGCTCGGTGTCCCATAGGTTGCCTTCACTGTCGAACGCAAGTCCTTGTTGATTGCGGTGGCCCGTCGACCACATCGGACTTCCGGAAACGGGATTGTCCGAAGGGACCTTGCCGTCCAGGTGCAGGCGCATGACCTTGCCGTAAGGGTTGCCGTCGTTCTGCTGCACGCGCATGTTGGTCCCGCGCTCACCGACGGTGAAGAATACGTAGTCGCCCTGAAACACGATCTTTGAACCGAAGTGCACGCCAGCGCCAGAATAGTACTGCTGGTCGGCCTCGTAGATCGTCTGTTGATCGGTCCACCTTGCGCTTCCGCCCGTGGCCGTCACCTTGCCGCGATAGATCTTCGTCATCGCGCCGCGCCCGCTCTTGGCAGGATCGGCCAATGACAGGTAGACCCATCCGTTCGTCGGATGCACGCGGACGTCCATCAGCCCGCCCTGCCCCTGCTCGACAGAAGCGGGCAAGCCTGAGACTTCAGCGATCTTGTTGCCGCCCTGATATACGTACATCCCGCCTGGCCGGTTGGTGACGAGCATCTTCCCGTCGGCGAGCCAGTCGACCGACCAAGGCGTGCTCAAGCCGCCCGTCACGACGTCTTCGATCTTGAACTTCGCGCGCTGAGACGTGTAAACGCCGTTCACCGCGCGCGGCGAGCCGAACTCTGATCGCAGCGCGTCCCTTTGCAGTTCGCGGATGTGCACGACCATCGACCAAACCACTTCGTCCGTCATCGTGGCGCCGTACGACTCCATCCCCATGTCAGGAACGCCGTTCTTGATCGCGTCGAAAAATGGTTTGTCGAGCTTCTGGTCGAACTTCTCCTTCGTGTTGAAGCTCTGTGTCCCCGCGCCGCCGCCTTCTCCGCGCCGACCGTGGCACTTCGCGCACGTGGCGTCGTAAAGCTGCGTGACGTTGACGTTTTGCGCGCGCTGCATCTCGGTCGGGCCGCCCGAAGTTTCAACCGCGCCCGCGCCGCCGCTACGCGGCGATGTGCACGCGAAAAGAGTCACGCATCCAGAGAAAAGGAGAAAGCAAATCTTGCCCACTTTCAAATGATAACTCAACTGGGAGCATGAAGTTCCTATTTGCGGCCGCGCAATAGGTCGAGTAACCGGCGCAAAGGCGCCGTGGCCTTCCAGCTCGTCGAAGAGCGGATCGCCGCAAGCTCGTGCCGCAGCGACTCCATTTCATGGGGGACCGACTCGATCCGCGCCCGCAGCTTCTCGAAGTCGTGCAGGCTCGCGGAGTCCTTGCCCCAAAGGTCCAGCGCCCGAGCGCGCCTTTCCAGCTCTAAGGGGTCGCTGTTCTTGGGGTCGAAAGAGTATTCGCCGGAAGGGCCTGACGGAAGGTGCCACTGCGCGACGATCGCCGCGCCGAGGTGCTGGAAGAGCTTGCGGAATTCGTCCTGCTGCTCGTTCGGCAGCGAAGTCAGCCACCGCACCGCCTCGGGCGGCTCGCTGCCGACCGCAAGCACGCCGAGCCCGTAACTGTTGAAGAACGTAAAGCTCGGGTACCGACCACTGATCTCGCGCCACAGCCGGTGCACTCCGAAGTCGCTCGTGGTCACCGCAGTGTCGTGGAACAGCACGACGCCTCTCTCGCTCACCTTCGGGAGCCACGTCTCGAAGTCGTGCTTCACCGCCTCATACGTGTGAAGTCCGTCAATGTGGAGCAGGTCGATCGAACCGTCGGCAAAGCTCGGTAGCGCAGCGTCGAACCTCATGCGCATCAGTTTCGAGAACGAGCCGTACTGCGGATCGTGGTAGGCGCTCAAGCGATCGTAAGTCTCGCCCGCGAGCAGTCCGGCCTGCTCGTCGCCCTCCCACGAATCGATTCCAAAGCACTTCGTCGGCAGGCCAACATTGCGCACCGCCTCGCAGAACGCGAAGTACGAATCGCCTCGCCACACGCCCAACTCGACGAAAGTCGAGGGCCGCGCCTCGCGCAAGAGCCAGCGCGCGAGTGGGATGTGGCCGTGCCAGTTGCTCGTCTGTCCCGTGCTCTCCGGCGGCCCGGGCAACGACGCGAGCGTCTCGAGCGAGAGAAAGTCAGGCATCAGAAAACGATCACCGAACGGATCACGTTCCCTGTCTCCATCTCGTGGAACGCATCCTCCACGTCGTCGAGCGTGATCCGCCGCGTCACCATCCCGTCCAATTCGAGCTTTCCTTCAAGATAAAGCTGCGCCATCAGCGGAAAGTCGTGCGAGGGCAGGGCGTCGCCGCAGTGGCAGACGTTTAATCCTGCCTTGTTCCAATAAACGCCCGTCGAAAAGTCGCCGAGGTTCAAGTGCACCGTGTCCGTCTCGGCAGGGAAGCCGATCGTCGTCGCACGTCCGCCGTACGAGAGCATCTTGACCGCCTGCTCGGTGCACGCCGGCACGCCCGTCGCCTCAAATGCGAACTCCACGCCGCCGTCCCAACCGTCTTCGGTGATCTTTCGCACCTCTGCGACCGGGTCGCCCTTGCTCGCGTCCACCGTGTGCGTCGCGCCGAACTTGCGCGCCCACTCGAGCTTCACCGGGTTCTTGTCGACGCCGATGATCATGCGCGCGTGCTGCAGCTTTGCGCCCTGAATAACGCTCAGCCCCACTCCGCCGCAACCGATCACAGCGACGCGCGAGCCCTGAAAGACCGGAGTCGTGTTCATTGTCGCCCCGACGCCGGTGATCACGCCGCACGCGATCAGGCACGCCTTGTCGAGCGGCATCTCTGCGGGTATTTTGATCGCCGCTTTGCCGTGCACGACCGTGTGGGTCGAGAACGTCCCGCACCGAAGCACCTGCGAGCAAAGCTCGCCGTCCGACTTCCGATGGATCCGCTGCCCCGGCCGAAGCGCCATGTAACAGTGACGAGGGTCGCCGCGACGGCAAGCAGGGCACTGCTCGCACGGCGCTCGGTATGCGATCACCACGGGGTCCCCAGCCTTGAGGTGAGTGACGCCCTCGCCGACCTGCTCGACGTGCCCCGCGCCCTCGTGCCCCAGAACGATCGGGAACTTCATCCCGCTGCCGCCGAGCATCTTCACGGTCAGATCCGTGTGGCAGACGCCGCTCGCCGCCAGCTTGACCAGCACCTCGCCCGGGCCAGGCGGGTCGACCGTGATCTCGCGCACGACCGCAGCCTCGCCCGGCGCCTCAAGAATGCTCGCTCGACCCTCTGTTGCCATCCGCCCATTTTAGCCGCAGGCCCAGCATCCTCGCGAGCTTTGCCACCGGCCTCACAGGATCGCTCACGCCGAACCTAAATCGTCCGAGCCACGTGTAATAATCTAGGGAAGGAACGTTATGGTGTGTGTGGGAACAACAAGGAGCGTGTGGGCGCTCGCGGTGGCCGGGTTTGGCCTCGCCGCGATGCTGGCAAACGGAGACCAAGACCCGGTCAAGGTCGCGCCTGAGCCGACCAGGGCCGACGGCATCGGCCGACTCATCACAGGGATCGCGGCCAAGACCCTCAGGGGTAGCACCTGCTCGATCGCTCCTGACGGTTCCAAAGCCACGGTCGTAGCGTTTACGGATGTCTCCTGTCCGCTCACCAGGAAGTACGCCCCCACCCTCGCAATGCTCGAGGATAAGTACAAGTCACTAGGCGTACGCTTTATATACATCAACCCGAGTAGCGCAGACGAGAAGGATGCGATCGAAGCCTGCGTCCGCGACAACGGTTTCGACGGCGACTACATCTGGGACCAGGACGGCACAATAGCCGCGACGCTGGACGCCAAGACCACCACCGAAGTCTTTCTGCTCGACTCCAAGAACACGCTCGTGTACCGTGGCGCGGTCGACGACCAGTATGGCCTCGGCTACCAGATCGACGAGCCGCGCAAGACTTATCTCGTCGATGCGCTCGAGAGCACGCTGACAGGTGAGAGACCGAAAGTAGAGGCAACCACGTCGCCGGGATGCGCGCTGATCCACGACGTCAAGAAGATGGAGCGCGCTGTCACCTATTACGACCAGGTCTCACGCATCATCCAGCGAAACTGTGTGACGTGCCACCGCGACGGCGGTGTCGCTCCATTCACCCTCGACACGTACGAGAAGGTCGAGAACTACAAAGGCATGATCAAGCTCGTCGTCGGCAACGGCACGATGCCTCCGTGGGGCGCCGCACCGAGCGCGAGCGGGCACAGCCCGTGGGCGAACGACAGGACGATGTCGGAGCAGGACAAGAGCGACCTCAACGCGTGGATCGACGGTGGCTGCCCGAAAGGCGACCCGAAGTACGCGCCCGAGCCGCTCAAATTCCACGACACGTGGTCGATCGGCGAGCCCGACCACGTCTTCCAGATCCCGCGCGAGATCGCTGTCAAGGCGACCGGGCAGTTGCCGTACTACCACCTCCGCGTGGAGACCGATTTCAACGAGGACAAGTGGGTCGATGCGATGGAGATCGTGCCGACCGACCGCGGAGTCGTACACCACGTGCTCGTGTTCCTGGTCGAAGGAGGCAAGATCGGCGGCCGAGGTCTGCTCGAGGTAGACGAGAGCACGGGCTACTTCATGGGCTATGTGCCGGGCACGAGCAGCATCGTCTTCCCCGCGGGGCAGGCGAAACTTCTGCCGAAGGGCGCGACCCTCCTGTTCCAGATCCACTACACGCCGAATGGAAAGGCGACCAGCGACCAGACCAAGCTCGCGATCCGGTTTGCAAAGGAAGTGCCGAAGCAGGAAGTCCAAGTCTATGGGATCGTCAACCGCACGTTCATCATCCCGCCGAACGCGCCGGCGCACTCGGACAAGAACACGGTCACGGTCCCGCGCGACATCATGGTGACTGCGCTGATGGCGCACATGCACTTCCGCGGCAAGGCGTTCAAGTTCGAAGTGACATATCCTGACGGCAAGAAGGAAGTCCTGCTCGACGTCCCGCGCTACGACTTCAATTGGCAGATCACGTACCGCTACACGACTCCAAAGCTGCTCGTGAAAGGCACAAAGATCACGGCGACCGGCACGTTCGACAACAGCGCGAACAACCCCTATAACCCCGACCCGAACAAAGCCGTCCGATGGGGGCTGCAGACGACTGAGGAGATGCTGCTCGGCTACGTCGAGTTCTACGCGCCTGGCAGCAAGCCCGGCGAAGTTCTGATCATGGGCGGCGGGTAGCAACCCATCTGTAGGTGGGGGGGCAGAGCGGCAGATGGCCGTACCGTCCCTCGCGTGCAATGTGCTCCGACCTCAGAACATCAATGCGTCGAGCCCGACCACAAATCCGTCCAGCTCACGCACTCGGCGCACAGCCAACTTGACCCCCTCCATGAACGAACGCCGGTCCATCGAGTCGTGCCGCACGGTCAGCACCTCGCCCTCGCCGCCGAAAATCACCGACTGGTGCGCGACCAGCCCCGGCAGCCGCACCGAGTGCACCGGCACGTCTTCCACCAAAGCCCCGCGAGCACCTGCAAACTTGACCTTCGTCGTGGGATCGGGGTTCCGCGTAGCACGCCGTGCCGCAGAGATCAGCTC
>JANWJY010000144.1 GCA_025451715.1 Fimbriimonadaceae bacterium
AGCAGAGGTGGTTGAGGAGGACGAGGAGCTCTTCGTCGGTCTCAAAGTAGAAGCCCGATTGGTGGTCCTCGGCGATCTCCGAAAGTCCGCCCGTGCGGCGAAGCGCGACAGGTGTTCCTTGGAGCATCGCCTCGATGGCCGTCATGCTGAACCCCGCCATTGTGCTCGGGACGATCACGACGTCAGCGGCAGCGAGGGCGGTCTGTTGGTGGAATGGCTCCGTTGAAACCGTGACCCGCTCTCTAGCGATGCTCCTGAGATGTTGCTCGAGCTCTCCCTGGCCGCACACGATGAGCCGAGTGAAGTAGGGGAGCGCGTCCGCGACGTAGATCGCAGTGTCGATCGAGTGTTCTGGGCAGAAGCGGCCGGCGACGACGAGCAGGAACGTGTCCTCGTCTGCACCAAGCATCGCGCGCGCCTCCGTCCTATCGAGGACGCGCCTGTTGGTCGGTAGCCCTGGGTGGATCGCTACGAGCCTTGTCGCCTTTGCGCTCGCGAGGGCGTACTCGACGGCACGCGAGGAGCAGACCCCTTTGCGCGCGTCGTTGAGCCGTTCGATCAGTTGGGGGTGCACGGTCTTGGGCATGTCGTGCGCGGTGTAGACCCACGGTTCCTTACCGAAAGCGGCGCTGCAGGCCCATGCGACGCGGAACCCGAACGCGTGCACAAGGTCGAAGCCGCGCCTGGCGGCGACGACCTTGCGGGACACGTCGCGGTCGACCGCATGACCAGTCTCGTTGGGGATCCAGTCGTCCGTGTCGTCGATGACGGCCTCAACGCCCTCCTTGTCTAGGGCTTCGGCGAGGAGCTGGGTAAAGGTCGCGATGCCCCCGAACCTCTGTCGGCGCAGGAACAGGACGCGCAACGCTTACCTCGGCACGACCTGGGAGTCGACGAGGTTGTTGAGGACCGTGTCGACGGTCATGCCCTCGATCTCGGCCTCTGGTCTCAGGATCACGCGGTGGCGCATCACCGGCAGCGCGAGCTCTTTGACATCGTCGGGGATTACAAAGTCGCGATCGCGCACTGCTGCAAGCGCCTTCGCTCCAGCGACAAGGGCCAGCCCGGCACGTGGCGATGCGCCGACGAGCACGTCGTGGCTCCCGCGAGTGCTGCTGACGATCTCATAAATATAGTTGAATATCTTCTCTTCGACCCGCACGGCGTCGATCTGCCTTCTCAGCTCGCGAAGGTCTTCGGCGTGCAGAACCTTTTGGACGCCCGCGTCTTGCAGCGCTTGGGACCGGAAGCCCTCGTGGAACCGGCGGAGCACGGCGACCTCTTGCTCGGGTGTAGGGTAGTCGAGCAGTATCTTGAGCAAGAACCGGTCTTGTTGGGCCTCGGGGAGTGGATACGTACCTTCGTACTCGATCGGGTTCTGTGTGGCGAACACGATGAACGGAAACGGGAGCGGGTAGCGCACGCCGTCGATGGTTGCCTGCCGTTCCTCCATGGCCTCGAGCAGCGCGGCCTGGGTCTTGGGCGGTGTACGGTTGATCTCGTCAGCAAGCAGCACGGACGTAAACACGGGCCCTTTTCGGAGCTTGAAGTCGACCTCCTTCGGGTCGAAGACGTTGGTGCCGATGACGTCGCTCGGCATGAGGTCTGGCGTGAACTGGATTCGTGTGAATTGGAGGTCGAGCACGTGCGACATGGTCCGCACGAGCAGGGTCTTTGCAAGCCCTGGCACGCCCTCTAGCAGGACGTGACCGTCTGCGAGAAAAGCTACCAGCGCGTACTCGACTGCACGGTCCTGTCCGACGACGGCTTTGGCGACCTCGTTCCGGACCCTTTCAGCCGCCTCAGAAGCCCTCATTCGGCAAATCCTACCCCGCAGGTTCGCCAGGTCTAGGTGGAACCGGCGGCAACGGTACAATGTTGGTCTGGAACAGGCGGCGGTGCCGTCGTTCGAGGTTCCATGAAGCTCCAGGGTTCCCACAAGTTCGTCGCCGCGGTCGTAGCGGTCATCCTGCTCGTCTGGCTGGGCTACAACGGATACGCCGCGTACAGACTGAGCGGGGTCGTGATCGACACGATCGAACCGGGAAGGGTGAACATCGTCGCGGTCTCGCCCGCCGCGGGCTACAAGATCATCGTCGCGAACCAGATTGCTTATCTTGCGCGGGTCGAAGGCGACCTCGAGGCGGGCGACATGGATGCGAGCTCAGACTCGAGCTCTGAGAAGAGCCGGCTACCGTTGCGCGAACTGCTCGAGACTCTGCAAGGCGACGAGGCTGCGCTCGGCGTGCTCGTCATGCGGCTGAACGATTGGATTGTGCCTGACATTTCAAGAAGCACGAACGTCTGGAAGGCAGAGGACATCGAGAAGGCGCTCGGTGGAGACGCAGAGCTTGAATCAAGGCTCGTCGCGGATCTCAATGTAGACCTCAAGGGCATCCCTCTTGACACGATCCGTGTAGGCGCCCTCCTGGAAGGGATCGTCATCGACATCCCGATCACGATGGAAGTGAACGTAGGAGGGTCAATGAGGACAATGTCAGCGCGCCTTCAAGAGGTGTACCAGCCGAGGTTCAGTGTCAAGATGGAGCAGCGGCTTAGAGACGTGGCGCCCGGAAAGGACACCACCGCTTTCATCCAAGGCATTTACCGCGAAGAAGCTGTCCCGATCATCGAGGCAGGAATTGGAGAAGACGTTCGAAACTCACTGAAGGTGCGGATCGACAAGGACCGAACGGAGCCTCTCAAGGTGTTGCCGAGCCAAGTCCTGACAAACACCGCCATCCTGCTCAACGAGTCGCACATTACTTCTGCAAGCTATAAGACAGTCGAAGTCGGCCGGGGAGAAGAGGCGTGCGACGTTTCGATCGGACTTACCGACCGGGGCCGTATGCGACTCTGGAAGTACAGCCACGAGAACAAGGGGTTCCAACTCTTGTTTATCGTAGACTCAGTCGCGATAGCCGCGCCACGGATTACGACCGACCTGGCTGAGAGCACTGTCACGATCCGCCGCGTGCCCTCAAAGGACCTGGTCGTGGACGCCATAGAGCTTTTGAACGAGATCATGTTGGAGAAAAAATGAAGAGAGTCATTGCGTTAATCGTCGTTCCTGTCGCCCTAGCCGGTTGTGGCTCGAGCGACGGATACACCGCTAAACCCGCGAAGAAAGTCGCTGACGTCAGTTTCAAACCAGGCGACGAGGCGAGCCTCATGCCGCTCAAGGTAGGCAACCAGTGGGTCTACACCATCGAGTCGGCCCAAGGGTCATCCGAGCTCACGCTCAAGGTGTCCGAAGTGAAAGTCGAGGGGGACGCGACGAATGCAACCATGATTGCGACGATGAGCGGATCGCCCTCGAGTCCAACTGCCTGGCGAGTGGACAAGACCGGCATCTATCAGGTTTCCGACGGCCCGAACCGCACGTTTGACCCCCCTCAGCTCTTGGTCGCTTTCCCGCTCGAGCTGAACAAGGAGCATAAGAGGACGACGAAGGGACCACACCCGTTCGGAGAGACGGTTGGATCCATGGAGACAATGGTGAAGTACGTCGGCCCTCAAGACGTCGACGTCGATGGGGACAGGATCGCCGCAATGGCAGTAGAATCTGTAACCACCTGGCAGTCTGCAACGGGCCCGGCGGCCAGTCGTGGGATGACCTGGTGGACACCTGGAGTGGGGTTCGTCCGGCAAAGGCAGGAGGTCGGAGTCGGTCAGGGTCGCGCAGTCGTGGTGATGAAACTCAAGAGCCACTCGTTCAAATAGGAGAACATCGTGAGAACAGCAAGAATCGCCTTCCTCGCACTGCTCGGTCTCGTCTCGATCGGATGCGGTGATAAGCCAGCAGCGGACGTCACCAGTGGTGGCGTCACGTCCGGCGTAACCGAGCCTGTAAAGGGCCCTGTCGTTCCGGACTCGCTCAAGCACGCGGCCTACGATTACCTCGGTCTAGCGAACGGCGACATCATGACCTATGACGTCACGTTTGGTGACCTACCTAAGGAGGACGGTACCCAGCAGACCACCCTTGAGAAGTCTGAAGGCGCCGTGGCGACCTATAAGGTCGGCCGCACTGGCGGACTCTCAAGGCTCGGCGTGGACACCGTCGAGTTGCGCGCTGACGGCGTCTGGACGGTCGCTACGAGCATGGGCCTCTTGAAAGAGGCGTCCGAGCTCCTCCCGGCGGAAATTGCACCCGGTCTCTCGTGGGATGCAAGGATGGATATGGACAACCTCCAAGGCGGGACGCAGAACGTCGTGAGCAAGATCGTCAACGTAGCAAAGCAGGTTGAGAAGGTCAAGGTGCCTGCGGGAGAGTTCGACTGCCTTGCCGTCGTTTCGACCTTCGACGCCACCATCAGCGGCTCACCGGACAGCAACCAGAACGGAAAGACTACGACGAGGGTGACGACGTACTACGCGAAGGGCGTCGGAATCGTCAAGCTCAGCGGCACAACGACGCGGCAGGACGGTTCGAAACAGAACGTCGTGATCGAGCTGAAAGCCCGCGCTGCAGAGAATAAAACAGCAGTTTCCGGCGATTCGGCCGCAAATCCGGCGGAAACAAAGGGACAATAGAGCCATGGTCTCCGCGCTCTTCACGCTGCTCGTCGCGCCCGCTGCCCTCGAAGGCGTCGCGGACTTCTTCCCGTTGAACCCAGGCGACGAGTGGCAGTACGTGGAAGAGGCCGAGCTCATGTCTGCCCGCTCCGTAGACCGAGTGGGAGAGGCGGTCGAAATCGGCGGGATCAAGGTGTTCCCCGTCATCACCCTGACCGACGACAAAGAGATCGACCGCGTGTTCTACAAAGTTGGTGAAGGGTCTGTGTCGGTAGTCGCGTTCAACAAGGAGAAGCCGTTGCTCGCGCCATATCCGATCATCAAAAGCCCCGACCTGGGCGAGAAGTGGAAGCACCAGGGCGAGACATACATCCAGGGCGCGCTGGCGGACCTGAAGCTCGAGGGCCGCGTGAAGAGGCTCTCCTCTGTCGAGTTCGACGGAAAGAAGGTCGAAGGTCTCGAAGTTCGGCTAGAAGCCACAGTCCTCGAAGAGTTCGGCACAAAAATCACGTTCACTCAAGTAGCAACGTATGGCAAGGGCATCGGTCTGATCAAAATGGAGTCCACTTCGAAACTTCCGAAGAAGACGATAAAATCAACGAGGCGGCTGGTCGCCTACACGCCGATCAAGACTTGAGGACATTGAACTTCAACCACGTCGCGCTCATACTCGGAGTCACTGTCTTTGCCGGTTCGCTTGGCGTCATCGGCTGCCTAAAGGCGACGGGCCAAGGTGCTGCGACCCCACAGTACTTTGCAAAGATCAGCGACATGCAACCGTTCGTCGAGCCGTATTCCCACGCCTATATCCTTACGGGATCGCCGGTCGTGACCGAGGTCAAGACTGAGAAGAGCGTGGGGCAGGTCCAGTTCGAATTCCTTCTCCATGGGACAGCCCTCGACGAAGAGATCTATGCATACGACGACACGTACTTCCGATACGCCGGCAGCCGGATCGAGGAGTTCGACCCTGGCATTCCCCTGCTCAAGTTCCCCTTCACGGTAGGCGACAAGTGGGACTGGAACGGCGTTTACAGGACCGGCGGCACGGAGCGCAAGGCGACCGCGGCGATCGCGACCTCGGCGGAGAAATTGACGACCGTCGGCGGTGAGTTCTCTACAGTGCGCGTCGATGTCGAACTGAGCTTGGAGTCGGGCGCTCCGGAATCGGCGAAACGGAAGCTGACATTCTGGTGCGCCCCTAAGCGAGGAATCGTACGCAGGGAGTTTCAGTTCGGCACGACCCGCGAGCCGACGCCACCGAAGGACTACGAAGAGAACCCATGATCCGGACGGTGTCACGGGGTTACTCTTCTAGCCACGCTGACTCCGGTCGTGGCCTCGACATGGGCCTCCTGGCTTCCGCGGGCTTATTGCTGTTCTTTGGGCTCGCAGCCCTCTACAGCATCGACCACGCTCGTGATACGGGTTGGTTCGGCAAGCAGTTGGCCCTTGCTGCGCTTGGAATCGTCCCGTTTTTTCTCTTCTACAAGGTTCCGCCGGAGTTCTGGCAGCGCGTGGCCACTCCGCTCTACATCTTCAACCTCGTGATGCTTGTCGCGGTGCTGGTCGTTGGCACATCGGCAGGTGGGGCGCAGCGCTGGCTCGACTTGAAGGTGATCCAGTTCCAGCCGTCCGAGTTCAGCAAGATCGCGCTCGCCCTTACGCTGGCTGCTTTCTACGCGAACAGACAGGAGTACATCCGCCGGCCCTCGACGTTCTTGCTGTCGTTCTTGCACCTGCTTCCGCCTTTGCTGCTTGTTTTCAAGCAGCCACACCTCGGCGGGACCCTCACGCTGCTTGCGATATGGTTTGCCGTTACCGTCGTCGCCGGAGTGCCCTGGCGGTTCATCGGCTTTGCATTGCTGCTCGGCGTCGTTTTAAGCGCCGTTGTGTGGAAAGTGCCGGGAGTGCTGACACCGGAGCAGAAGAGCCGCGTGCTCGCCTTTATCAACCCCGACCCAAAGGGCGAGTCATATCAGCAGACCCGCGCATTGGTCGCGCTCGGGTCCGGTGGCGCGTTCGGAGCCGGTTACCTCCACGGGCAGCTCAAGGCGGCTGGCACAGTGCCCGCACAGCAGACTGACTTCATTTTCTCGGTGGTCGGCGAAGAGGGAGGGCTCTTCGGAGTGACCTTGCTCATGGCCGCGTTCGGGTTCTTCTTCTACCGTTGCTGGACGGCAAGTTTCAAGGCGACTTCGGTGTACCAACGGCTCGCGGGGGCCGGGATACTGGCGGCGCTGAGCTTCCACTTCTTCGCAAACATAGGCATGAACCTGATGATCCTTCCAGTCGTGGGGCTTTGGCTGCCCTTTGTCTCGTACGGCGGTACTGCGCTATGGATGTGCATGGGAGCGGTCGGGTTCTTTATGAGCGATAGGTAGCAGTCTAGGCTTCAAACCTGTGCTGGACAGCGTCCGTATCCTTATGGAGCCAAGTGTGTCCGCTATACTTAAGCGGGCCACGGACCGGCCCGCACGAGAGCAGGATGCCAGCCACCACGCGCACTTCTGAGCGACCCCCGGGCAAGCGGATACAGCCCGAGGTGTCCCATCGCACGCACGATGCCACTGGGATCGCTTTGTTGGCGGTCGCCGTTGTTCTCTTCATCGCCTTGTGGGCCGGGAAGGGCGGGCTCCTCGGCAACAGCCTGGCCTCGTTCTTCAAGACGCTCTTCGGAACTGGAGCCTGGGTGGTGCCGACTGCGGTCGGAGTCGCTGGAGCGGCTCAATTAGCCGGGCGCGCCCAGGTCGGAACCGCGCGGATCTCTTGGGGCGCTACATTGGTCTTTCTCGGGCTCTCTGGCGTGCTCGCCCGGTCGCTTGATGGTGACTTCTTCGACCCGCGGATGGTCGAGGAGTCGGGCGGTTACGTCGGTGCGCTGGTGGGCTGGTCGCTCGCGAGCCTGCTCGGGGCGGGAAAAGGGGTCGGCATCTTCGCGCTCATCGCGATTGGGGTCGTGCTGTGCCTAGACGCACCCGCGCGAAACTTGATGGCGCTCGTGCGGGAGAAGCTCGACGAGCGCAATGCGGTGGGAGCGCTGCCTGCGTCGACCAAGACAGTGAAGAAGAAGGTCGAGAAGGCAGTCGTTGCCCCTCGTGAGACATCAAAGCCCACGAAGGAGGGCGCACCTGTCGAAAAGAAAAAGGACGAAGCGCAGATCTCGCTCGACTTCGAGGGAGAGCAAACTCGCGGAGAGTACATCCTGCCTCCGTTATCGCTCCTCGCCGAGCCACCACCCGCGCACAAGCGCTCGCCCAAGGACATCCAGGCGAACATCGAGATCCTCGAGGCGACGCTCGAACAGTTCGGCATCGATGCCAACGTGAACGACGTCACGACCGGGCCGACAATCACGCGCTATGAGATCCAACTCGGCCCCGGAATCCGCGTGAGCAAGATCACGAGCCTGGCCGACAACATCGCCATGAACCTCGCTGCCTCGCACGTGCGCGTCGAGGCGCCGATCCCGGGCAAGAACGCGATCGGCGTCGAAGTGCCGACTACGGTACGCAGCATGGTGACGCTGCGCGAGATGGCCGAGAGCCTTGAGTTCTACGACAACAGTTCCCCGCTCCGCGTCGCTCTCGGCAAGGACGTGAGCGGCAGCGCGGTGTACGCAGACCTGACGAAGATGCCGCACCTGCTGATCGGCGGTGCGACGAACAGCGGCAAGTCGATCTGCCTCGCCGGAATCATCATGTCGCTCATCGTGCGCAACACGCCCAAGGAGCTGCGCATGGTGATGATCGACCCGAAGCGCGTCGAGCTGACGCTCTTTGAGGGCCTTCCACACCTCATGTATCCGGTCGTCAAGGACGTAAAGGAGGCTCCTGGCGTGCTTCGAGCCGTGTGGCGGGAGATGGACCGAAGGTACGACAAGTTCTCTGAGCGGGGCGTGCGCAACATCGACGGGTGGAACTCGAAGATGCCTACGGAAGAGAAAATGCCGTACCTGGTCGTCATCATCGACGAGTTGGCCGACCTGATGATCCAAGCCGCGAACGAGGTCGAGACCTCGATCTGCCGCCTTGCGCAGCTCGCGCGCGCGACGGGCATCCACATCATTATCGCGACACAGCGTCCGAGCGTGGACGTCATCACCGGCACGATCAAGGCGAACATCTCTTCGCGGATCGCGTTCGCCGTGTCTTCTCAGATCGACTCTCGCACGATCATCGACCAGGCTGGCGCGGACAAGTTGATCGGCAAGGGCGACATGCTGTTCCTACCAATCGACGCGACTAAGCCCGTTCGCATCCAGGGCTGCTACGTCAGCGAAAAGGAGATCGAAGAAGTCTGCAACTTCTGGCGCGACCAGGAGAAGCCGCACTACACGCTTACGCCTATCAAAGCGATCATCGAAGAGAAGGAGGGTCGCATGCGCGATGACGAGGACGAGGACCCGCTTTGGGAGGAGTCGGTGCGGTGGGTCGTGGACCGCGGTCAAGGCTCGACCTCGATGCTCCAGCGGAAGTTCTCGATTGGTTTCCAGCGCGCCTCCCGACTTCTCGACATGATGGAGGAGCGTAAGATCGTCGGCGAGCGCGACGGCCCGCGCCCGCGCGAGGTTCTCATGAACCACAGCGAGGTCGAGTTGCTGTTCGGTGGCACTGAGGCGCTTTCCGTCGTCCCAGACGGCGAGTGGCTCGACGACGAGTAGTGCTATTTCTTGAGCGAATCCACCCTTGGCTGCCGGCTCTCGGGACTGTCAAGGCTGAAGCTGCGGGCATCGCCGAGGCCCTGGACGAACTTCTCCATGTCCGCAACCGCGCTCTTCATCGCCGCGTCCGGCTTGATGAAGGGCTGCCAAACGATCGACCTGGTCGGCACCTCATATTCCCAGAAACCGATGAGCCGGCCGCGGTCGTAGATCGCATGGTGCGGCAGGTCGAGGAACGCACTCAACTCGCGCCTTCCCTTCTCGCCATAAGCCATTTGCTTCTTGTCCTTTGGGTCGATGAGCGAAGAGAAGTCGCGGCGTAGCAGGACTATCCCGTCGAGGTCGGCTGTCAACACGTAGTGAGGGTCCTTGGGCACCTTGAACGACTTGAACGCGTCGGCGTCCCTCTTCGTCATCAAGAGGTCGGTGCCGTCGAGCGCTACTAGCTTGAGCGGTGCGACCGCGTCCTTCGCCGCCTTTACGCCAAGTCCGCTGAACCACTGGAAGTTGCCGACCGAAGCTGCACCGATCCACGACCAGTATCGTTCGGCGAGCTTCGTGAACGCCTCATTTGCAGAGACTTTTGACTTCGCAAGCGGTGAAGGCGACCACGCGACATATGCGTAACGCTGCTGGTCCAGCCGGCCATTGACCGGCACACGCCTTATGTCGCCTTGGGTTTGCAACAGTCCAAGCGCAAGCGGCAGCGTAGTCGCCACGCCGCGCTTCTTCCCCTCTTCCCCGAACGAGCGCACCACACTACCGACTGCCTCCTTGATAGCACGCGGGTCCATCGGATCTTTGCCGAGGGCCGCGAGCACTTTGTCGCACAGCTTCTCGATCTCCTTGTCCGTCACACCGAGGTGCTTCTTCGCCACGTTGACCGACGCTGTGTCGCCAAAGCCTTGGCCGACGGTCAGACCGAGCGCAAAGTCGGACGCAGGCAAGACATAGGTGCATCCCCG
>JANWJY010000145.1 GCA_025451715.1 Fimbriimonadaceae bacterium
ACGACCCACTCTCCACCGACCGGCTCCATCAAAACAGTGCCGTCGCGGTCGGTGCGCAAGAACTCAGCGCCGTACTCGCGCACTCGCTCCACCATCGATTTCGCGGGGTGGCCGTACAGGTTTCCGCGGCCGCTCGACGCGATGACGACAGAGGGAGACGTCAACGAGAGCCACTCCGATGAAGTCGAAAAACGGCTCCCATGGTGTCCGGCCTTCAGCACGTCGACGTCCCAGTCCCACACCGCGCTCATCTTCGCCTCGGTCTCGGAGTTCGCATCGCCGGTGATCAAAAGGGAAGCGTCACCGACGTCTGCACGCACGAAAAGCGAGCCCTCATTAGGTTCAATTCCGCTGTACCCGGGCGGTGCCGCGACCACAAGATCGAACGCACCGACCTGCGCTCGCCACACGCCATTGAGCCAATAAACCTGCGACGGAGAAAAGCCCGCGCGGCCGAGCGCGTCCAACATCTCACTGTCGTTCCGAAATACGGACGACACCAAGACGCGACCGACCCGGAAGCGGTCGGCGACGGTCGCAAGCCCGCCGACGTGGTCGAGGTCCGGGTGCGTGATCACCAGGCAATCGATCTTGTGCACGCCGAACGCGCGCAACTGCGGCGCTACCAATCGCTCGCCCGCGTCGAACCCTTCCGTGCGCGGTCCCGCGTCGACAAGCACCACCCACTCGTCGCTCATCAGCAGCGTCGCGTCCCCTTGTCCGACAGAAAGGAACGCCACGCGCGTCCCGTGCAGCTCGTTTGCGCGATCAAACCAAACGCCGCCGCCCAGACCGAGCATCCCGACAAGGACGAAGCTAAATCGTGCGAACATGTGGCCTCCACACCATCATCCCAACGACGTAAATGGGCAACAGCCAATACGCCGAGAACTCCGGAACCGAAAAGCTCGCGAACGGAAGCGACCCCAACCGCTCGATCGAGAGCCCGACCCAACCGGTCATCGGCTCGACACTCACCTTCAACAGCCCCACGCCGACGGCCGGAACGATAAGCCAAAGCACCCACGCGGCAAGCGCGCCCGCAATGACGACGCCGAGCACGGGGATCACAAGTAGGTTGGCCGGGATCGACATCACGGGCACGATTCCGAAGTGGTACGCGAGCAGCGGCGCCGTCGCGAGCGAAACGATCACGCTCGATTCGACGTAACGCAACGCCCCTTCACGCACATTGAACGAATCGACCTCCGGCGCGCGAGCAAACAGAACGAGCGACCCCACCGCCACCATCGAGAGCTGAAACCCGACGTCCGTCACGAGTTCCGGCGCCCACAACAACGACAGAGCCCCCGCAAAGCCCAGCGCGGAAAGCCCGTCCGTTCCTCGCCGCACCATGTACGCGCAGAAGAACACCATCATCATCAGAACAGCGCGTAACATCGGAGGCTGCACGCCGGCAGCGCCCGCGTAAACCGCGAGCAGCGCGAACAGGAACGCGATCTGAGCCCAGCGCGGAACGGGAAACGCGCCAACGACGAACGCCAGAGCAAACGTCGCAAGCACGACGTGCAGCCCGGAGGTCGAAACGATGTGCGTCGTGCCGGTCTTCGACATCGCCTGACGGAACTCGACCGGGATCTCCGAGGTCATGCTGAAGCACATCCCGTCGAGCAGCGGCCCGGTCTCTCGCGACGCGAAATTGTAGGTCAAATCGCGGAACGACCGACGCACCCAGAGACCGATCCGCCACACGGGCGAGCCGCCATCGACCACCTCCGGTTCGGAGATCGCGCGCATCACCCCGACCGAGCCGCGCGAATCCACCTGACCTTCGCGCAGCGGCACCAAGTCGGCACGCACCTTCACTCGGTCGCCGAGCACGACCCCGCTCGATTCGGGCAGGTACAGCACATACCTGCGGTCACCGTCTTCGGCGACCGCGCGCAAGGACGCACCCGTGCTGACCGGCATCGTGAGCAAGTCGAGCTCGCCCCCGAAGAACTCGTCCTCGGTCACCGGTGTCGGGTCGAGCCGAGGATACAGCGCAAAGCTGGTGAGGCACGCAAGCACCGTCGCGACCCGCACCGACCACCGCTTCAAGAGGAGTAGGACTGGGAGGGCGAGAAGCCCGAACAATGGGTTCAAGAACGCAGAACTGCCGACGACGAGCCCAAGGAACACCGCCACGAGGGGCCGGTGGTCGAGCTCCTCCCTCAAGAAAACCCCCTTATCGGGCCCGGAAGGGCCGCACTCCCACGCGGACATCGAGGAACAGCCCGGGCTCCGAGGCTGCGGCGTTCAGTCGCCTGACGATGTCCTCTTTCCGGAGCCGAATCTCTTGAGCCCACGCCGAACCTGTGGCGACGACCCAAAGCGTGCCCTTTTCGTACCTGTCCGGGAAGCTCTTGTCGGCAAGCGCCTCCCCGACGATCTCGCCCCAGTGCTGCATGGCGATCTGCGCGCGCGCCATCCTCAGCACCTCGGGCCGCCCGATCGCGGCAGCGAGCATGTCGTCGACCTTCCTCATGCCTCCGAGACCTCGCCGGAGACTACCCGGAACACCTTCGAGCGGCCAACGAGTTCTACCCCGGCCTGCTCACGCTCAGTGCAGGTCAAAAACGCCTGGCCACCGAGCTGCAGCGCGCGCTCGACCAGCCGTGAGCGACGCCCCTGGTCCAGGTCGGAGAACACATCGTCGAGCAACAGCACCGGAGGCACACCCAGCACCGACGCAGCAGACTCAAGAACGGCCAGTTTCAAGGCGATCACGGCCGTGCGCTGCTGCCCCTGCGACCCGAACGGTCGCGCCTCCGAGCCCCCGACCTCGATCGAGAGGTCGTCCCGGTGCGGCCCGATGCCCGTAAACCCCCTCCTGACGTCCTCGGCCCTCCCGGTAGCCAGACCTACCCCCAAGGAGCCCTCCTCGTGCTCCACATAGCCCAGGGCGACCCTTTCCCCGCCCCCCAGCTCGGCGTGGGCCGCCGCGACTGCGGGCGCGATCGACGCCACCCAATCCCGCCGGTACCTCCGGAGCTCCTCCCCGTGCGAGCCTAGCTGAACCTCCCAGACCTCGAACGCCTCGTCGTCCACGTACCCGTCCTGGGCGGACTTGAGCAAGGCGTTCCGCTGCTCCAAGGCCCGCTTGTACACGCTCAGGTGCCGCAGGTAGGCCGGGTAGAGCTGGGACAGCTCCGAGTCCAAAAAGTGCCGTCTGTCGGCCGGTTCCCCCCGTACAATTGCTAGGTCGGCGGCTGAAAACGACACAGTCGGGATCCGGCCGAGCACGTCGCTCGGCCGGGGCAGCGAGGCCCCGTTGAGCATCGCCTTCTTCCGTGTCCCCCTCCTCAGCTCGACCGAGATCACCGTGCCCGTTTCGGCCAGTTCCGCCTCAACCAGCGCGGTCTCCTCCCCGTGCAAAATGGCCTGGGAGTCGCGCGACCCCCTCAGCAGCCGTCCCGTGGAGACTAGGAACACCGCCTCGAGCAGGTTGGTCTTGCCCTGGGCGTTCTCGCCGTACACGATGTTGAACCCCAACCCAGGTTCAACGGAAGCCGCGCGATAGTTCCGGAACCGGTGAAGGGCCAAACGGGCGATGACAGGGGCGCGAACGCGTGTTTCCACAGGAGTTCTTAGATCCTATCTCCTGATATACCTACCCTTATGACTCTTATTAGCGTGTGAATACTGGGGAAAGCGTACGGATCGGAGCCTGACTCAGACTCGCGCCCTTTCCGGGACAACGTGCCAACAACCGGCAGGGAAATCACCATCAGCGGTGCTCGGCAAAAACACCGCACCGCTGTCCAGGCGTTTTCCCCACACATGTCAGAACAGCCTTCTGTCCCTGCCGTACTTCATCACGACGGCCTCCATTTGGTACACGGGGTGCACGCCGGGAAGGGGCTCGATCCGCTCCTTCTCCGCGAACGGCTTCCATACCTCTTCGACGCTGCGCATTTGCACGGTCGGGGGCAGCTCGGGGAACCTGTCGCACAGCCGCTTGATCGCAAAGTACTCCTCCATGGACATCGTCGCGAGCGGCCCGATGGAGTGTTCGAACGGGTGGATGCCAGCGTGGTGGGGAGTGATCTGGTAGTGCGGGTTCGGCCTAGCCTCGTGGATCACGATCGTGCCGGCGGCAAGGTCGCCCAGCCTCTGGGACTTCTCGTTCATGAACATCGCGATGAACCCGGCGAAGTACAGCACGGGAAGGAAGTCGGCCGGGCGAAGCAGGTTCCGATACACCGCCCCACGCAGGGTCACCGGCGTGCCGTCGTGCGAGAGCACCCTGAGCCCCATCGCCTTCTTCCCGAGAGTCTGACCTCCCATGAGCCACTCGAACAGGATGAAGTACAAGAACAGCGAGGACATCACGACCATCATGATGAGCCCGCCGACGAGGTTCTCGTCCATCACGAGCCCGGCGATGCCAGCCACGATGATCACGATCCACCAGAACGCGAACAGCACGAGCGCGTCGATGAGGTGCGCGCCGACCCGCCCGCCGACGCCGGCGATACTGAAGCTCACCACCGCTTTTTCCGGCGTCAGCACCATGAGCCTGTCGTTCACAGAGTAGATTCTATCACTGGAGCCGCCGATGCTCGTTCCCACGACACGCTTCTGGGTCCTCGTCGCGCTGGGCATACCGCTCGCGCTGATCGGCGCAGTCGTGCCCGGGTTCGAGGCCTTGCTCGTGCCGTACAACCTGGGTTTGGGGCTCGCGCTGATCGCGAGCTGGTTCATCGCACGCCGCTGGGACTTCTTGAGCATCGAGCGCGTCACGACCCCGATCTTCTCGGTCGGGGTGGCGAACCCCGTGCGCATCGACGTGGAGAACCAGAGCGACACCCGCATCCGGCTCAAGCTGCGTGACGGCCCGCCGGCGGACGCCTACGCAAGTGAGCACGAGTTCGAGCTCGATCTCGCGCCGGGGGCACTCAAGCACCTTAACTACACCGTGACGCCCCGGCACCGCGGCCACGACAAGTTCCGCGGCACGTACGTGAGGTGGCTCGCGCCGCTCGGGCTGGCGTGGGTCGAGAAGCGGATCCCCAACGAGCAGAAGGCGCCGATCTATCCGAACGTGCGCGCGCTCGCGGAGTACGACCTTCTCAAACAGAAGGGGCACCTTTCGCTCATGGGCGTTCGTCGCGCGAGGATCAAGGGACTCGGCACGGAGTTCGAATCGCTGCGCGAGTACAACGACGATGACTACCGCACGATCGACTGGAAGTCCACGGCGCGTAAAGGCAGCCTCGTCGTCAAAAACTTCGAGGTCGAGCGAAACCAGGGCGTAATCGTTTGTTTGGACGTCGGGCGACACATGCTCGCCGAGGTCGCGGGTCGTCGCAAGCTCGACTACGCGATCGACTCTGCGCTCATGCTCATGCACGCCGCACAAAAGATGGGCGACCAAATCGGACTGCTGATGTTCAACGACGTCGTCGGCCGTTACATCGCGCCGAAGAAGGGAAGGGCCCAGGTCAGCGCGATCCTCGACACGATCCACGCCGTGCACGCCGAGCCGGTGCAGCCGAACTATCAAGCAGCGTTCGGTTATCTCGCGTCGCGATGGAAACGTCGGTCGCTCGTCGTCGTATTCACTGACGCGGAGAACGACGATCAGGCCGCCGAACTTTCCGTCGCGCTTGCAAACCTGCGCAAGAGGCACTTGCTTTTCGTCGTGCGCGTCGCTGACCCGCGACTGCGCGAAGTGCTCGCGACACAGATCGAGCAACCGACCGACCTCTATCGCCGCGCCGCCGCGCACTGGTACTTCCGCGACCGCAAGAAGGCGGACGTGCGGCTCTCGTCGTCGGGGATCCAGAGCATCGAGGCCGAGCCGCAAGACCTCTCCGCCGCGCTCGTCACCGCGTATCTGAGAGTGAAAGAGCTGAATCTGATTTGAAGTTCGGGGGCTCGGGGGTTCGGGGGTAAATTCTTTCCAAGCCTCCGAACCTCCGGACTCCTATGAACCCCTTCATCGCCGAAGCCACATCTCTTGGAGACTTGCTGCGCCGCTCGTGCAAGCAGTTTGCGGACCGGTCGGTGTTCTTCGTGCCGGATAAGAAGGAGTTCAAGCCCCAAACCTACACACAGCTTTGGGCAGAGACGATCAAGTACGCCAAAGGCGTCGACGCTCTGGGCCTGAAAAAGGGCGACCGGCTGTGCGTCATCGGCGAGACCTGCATGGAGTGGGCTGTGCTCGATTGGGCGTGCCAGTGCCTCGGCGTGATCCTTGTGCCGATCTACCCGACACTGCCCGAGGACCAGGCGCAGTACATCGTCAAGGACAGCGGCGCGAAGGTCGTCGTGACGAGCGGCACGGAGCACACGAAGAAGGTCGCGAACATGCCTGGCGTGCGCGCGCTGACTTTTTCTGGCCTGACGCAAGAGCAAGGCACGATCGACGAAAGCGAGATCAACAGACGCATCGACGCGGTCGTTTTGCACGACACCGCGACGTTCATCTACACGAGCGGCACGACCGGAAGTCCGAAGGGCGTCGAGCTGACGCACAACAATTTCATTTCACTCAGCGCGTGCATCCAGGAGGGCTTCCCGGTCGACGAGAACGACCGCTTCTTCATTTTCTTGCCGCTCGCGCACGTGTTCGCGCGGTACGCGGGGCACGTGTTGCCGGTCGCGATCGGCGCATCGATTGTGTTCGCGGGTTCCATTGCATCGATTGCAGGAGACCTGCTTAAGACGAGCCCCACGATTGTGCTGTGCGTGCCGCGGTTCCTGGAATCCATGCGCGCGCGCGTGATCGACGGCGTCGAGAAGGCGCCTGCGTTACGCAAGAAGCTTTTCTATTGGGCGCTCGACCAAGGCGTGAAGCACTACAAGAAACAGCCCGCGCCGTTCCACAAGCTGCTCGACAAGATCGTCGGCAAAAAGCTGCGCGACAAGATCGGCGGTTCAGTTCGGTTCTTCGTCTCCGGTGGCGCGGCGCTGCCGCCGCACGTCAACGAGTTCTACAACGCGTTCCACCTCACCGTGATCCAAGGCTACGGCCTCACCGAGACCACCGCGGCGACGTGCATCAACAGGCCGTGGGACAACAAGCCGCACACGGTCGGCCCGCCGTTCGCTGTGTGCGAGTTGAAGATCGCTGCAGACGGCGAGATCATGCAGCGCGGCGCGAGCGTGATGAAGGGCTACTACAACCTGCCCGAGGAGACGGCCAAGACGATCGACGGGGACGGCTGGTTCGCCACTGGCGACATCGGCGAGCTCGACAAGGACGGCCACCTGATCATCACCGACCGCAAGAAGGACCTGCTCGTGCTGGGAAACGGCAAGAACGTCGCGCCGCTGCCGATCGAGAACAAGATCAAGGAGAGCGAGTTCATCAACGAGGCGGTGCTGTTCGGCGATGGGATGGAGCACTGCGTCGCGCTCATCGTGCCCGAGTTCGACCGTGTGAGGACCTGGCTGAAGGCGAAGGGCGTCGAGGAGACCGATCCGGCCAAAATCGCCGCGCGTGACGACGTGAAAGAGCTGATCAAGGGCGAGCTCGCTGGCACAAACAAGACCCTCGCCGACTTCGAGAAGGCGAAAAAGCACATGATCCTCGGCGTTGTGTTCACGGTCGAGGGAGGAGAGCTCACGCCATCGCTCAAGGTCAAGCGAAAGGTGGTCAAAGAGAAGTTCGCCAAAGAGCTCGACTCGATGAAGCGCTAGTTGGACGTGCGTTTTGAGAGCTGCTCAATAGCGTCCAAAATCGACGTTGCCTGGCTCATGAGTGTGTAGTCTTCCAGTTTGGCCTGTAGGGTCATTCGAGTTTTGAGCTCTTCGGTAATCTTTGTGCGGCGATACCATCCCTTCACATCTCGCTCATAGCCGTTCGCAACTTGAGTCAGCTTCATCCGATCATTGCCCTCGAACTCGACGCTGAAGTCCGATGTGACGACGCCCCTGTAACAGTTTCCACAGCCAGAAACGCGATCAAATGACAAGCGGGAGTCGTCGTAATGCCACGAACGCCTCGACGTGCCGGATCGACGTGCAAAGCTCCCGTCTTCCACGAACGCAAGCGAGTTGGACGTGAACCCAAACTCGACTGGCTCCTCCTTGACCCACAATCCGATGAACGATTTGGGATTGGTGCCGTGCTTGCTCTCAGGATGCCCGCGCAAGGGATCAGTGATCGAGTAGATCAACGCCATCCCGGGAAACGGTGCAAGCAGGAACCATAGGAGAGGAAGCGCAAAGCCGGAAACGACCACGCTCTTCGCGATTCGCTTCGCTCTGCCGCCGGATTCTTGGGTCACTTCCTCCACGACACCATTGTAACGCGACTTTTCCCATCCGAACCTCCGAACTTCCATACCCCCGAACCTCGCCCGGTATCCTCCTAGCCAGATGCTCCACATCTCGACGAAGGTCATCGAGCTTAAAAAGCAGTACCCGCTCCAGATCAGCCGTGGCACGAGCTCGGGCAGCAGGAACGTGTTCGTCGAGGTCACCGACGGCACGCACACCGGCCTCGGCGAGTGCGCCCCCGGCACCGGCGATGACGAGGACCTCGCCGCGAGAGCGCAGGAGCAGATCGCGCAGCTCAACAAGGCGGGGCTCTACGACCTCTCGATCCAAGACGTCAGCGCGAAGATGGCAGCGATGGGAATAGAGAGACCAGCGATGGCAGGAGTCGACATCGCACTGTGGGACCTTCTCGGGAAACAGGCGAACCTGCCGCTCTACAAATTGTTCGGGCTCGGAAAACCGTTCAACCCCACGAGCATCACCGTCGGGATAAACCCGCCCGAAGTCATCATGGAGCGCGTCCCCGAGATCATTACCAACTGGACCAACTGGGACGCGAAGGCGCTGAAGATCAAGCTCGGCAGCCCCGACGGGATCGAGCGCGACAAGCTGCAGTACGAGACGGCGAGGGAAGCGGCGAAGCCGTTCAAGGTCGCGCTGCGGGTCGACGCGAACGGCGGATGGTCGCCCAAGGACGCGAAGCACATGATGCAATGGCTCGCCGAGCGCGAATGCGAGTACGTCGAACAGCCGGTCGTGAAAGGCGAAGAGCAGGCGCTGCCTGAGATCTTTGCAAACAGGCCGCTCCCGATATTCCTCGACGAGAGCGTGCACGTCTCGGCCGACGTCCCCAAGGTATCCGACCGCTGCGACGGCATCAACTTCAAACTCATGAAGACGGGCGGACTGACCGAGGCGATACGCGCCGTGAACACGGCGAGGGCACACGGGCTCAAGACCATGATCGGATGTATGGGAGAATCGAGCGTCGCGATCGCCGCGGGGTGCAGCATCGGCGCGCTCATGGACTACATCGACCTCGATTCGCACTTCAACCTCGACCCCGACCC
>JANWJY010000146.1 GCA_025451715.1 Fimbriimonadaceae bacterium
CTACGCGGGCTTCATTGGTCAGGTCGGTCTGGGTTTCAGCCAGAACTGGGGCTTCCTCTCCATTCCCGTCGCTCTTCTTGGCGGGCTGCACCCCCTCGGTGTGTTGTTGAGCGGCGTGTTCTTCGGCGGACTGTTCGCCGGGAGCGAGAACCTCGCGACGTTCAACACGCTCGGCGGCACGGTCGTGTACGTCATGCAGGCGGTCGCCGTGCTCGGTTTCGTTGGCATCAAGTCGTGGCTGGATTCGCGCAAGCCGCTACAGGAGGGCGTTTAGATGGAGGTGGTACTTGTTGCGATCACGGTGCTGCACTTCGCAACCCCCGTCGCGTTCGCCGCGATCGGTGAGGCGGTCGGCCAGCGGTCGGGAGTGATCAACATCGGCCTCGAAGGGATGATGCTCGTCGCGGCCTACTTCGCGATGCTTGCGAGCCTCGGAAGCGGCTCGCCGTGGATCGGGCTTGTGGCCGGCGTCGGGGCCGCGGTCGTCCTCGGCGTCGTGCAGAGCTTTTTCACTCTCAAACTCGCGGCCGACCAGATCGTCGTCGGCACCGCGGTCAACCTTTTCGCGCTCGGCCTGACCGACACGCTCTTCCGCGCAAAGTTCGGAAGGACTCCGTCGCTCATCAGCGTGCCGACGCTGCCAAAACTGTACGGCGACCTCGACGTCGCTGTGCTTGCGCTCCTCGCCGTCACAGCGTTCTTCGCGTGGATGCTCGCAAGGACGAAGAGGGGGCTCGTCGTGCGCGCAGCGGGCGAATATCCGGAGACGGTCGACGCGGCAGGGTTCTCGGCCCTCAAGACGAGGTTCTGGTCCCTCGTCGCGGGTGCGGTGCTCGCAGGGTTCGGCGGCGCCTACCTCGCGGTCGGCGTGACCGGGTCGTTCGCAAGCGGGATGTCAGGGGGCAGGGGCTTCGTGGCGATTGCTCTCGTGACCTTCGGCCGGTGGCGTCCGGCGTGGGTCTTGGCAGCCGCGTTGCTTGTGGGATACTCGGAATCGATCCAGTACACGCTTCAGGTGCGGAACCTTTCGGTCCCGGGCGAACTTTTGCAGTCGCTCCCGTACCTCGTCGCGCTGGCCGTGCTGGTGCTGGTGGGCAAGGGGACCGCGATGCCCGCGATGCTCGCGGTGCCGTACCGTAGAGAAAAGTGATGCCAAGGGTGCGACTGACGCGCAAGGTGAGTTTCAGCAGCGGACACCGCTTCTGGAACGCGTCGCTGTCCTCCGAGGAGAACAAAAAGCTGTACGGAAACTGGGCCTCGCCTTACAACCACGGGCACAACTTCGTGCTCGAAGTGACCGCGAGCGGCCCGACCAACGGCAAGACCGGCATGGTGGTCAACATCAAGACCATCGACGACATGTTGCAGAAAGAGATCGTCTCGAAGTTCGCGCAGAAGAGCATCAACGACGAGGTGCCGGGGTTTGCGGACAAGGTTCCGTGCCTCGAAAACCTGCTCGCGTACTTTCGCGACCAGATCAGTGACCTGCCGGAGAAGACGGTGTTGGAGCACCTGAGACTGGAAGAGACGCCGACGTTTTTTGGAGAATGGAGCAAGGACGGTGACAAAGTGACGCTGACGAGGATCTACGAGTTTGCAGCGAGCCACAGGCTGCAGCAGGACGCGGTCTCGCACGACGAGAACATGCGGCTCTACGGCAAGTGCAACAACCCCAACGGGCACGGGCACAACTACGTGCTCGAAGTGACGGTCGGCGGAAAGCCCGATCCTGTCACGGGTTTCGTGACGGATTTCGAGGGCCTTGACCGCGCCGTCACCGAACGCATCCTCGACCGATACGACCACAAGCACTTGAACACCGACGTTCCAGAGCTTGTCGGAAAAGTGCCGACGAGCGAGGTCGTGGTGACGGAGATCTTCCGCGCGCTCGACGGGAACGTGCCGGGCGTCTTGGAGAGAGTAAGACTGAAAGAGACAGACCGCAGCGTGTTCGAGGTCGTGCGCGGTGACCTATAGGACCGTCATCACCGGCGCGAGCAGCGGGATCGGTCGCGCCACCGCGCTGCTGCTCGCCCGCGACGCCCACGCGCTGATCCTCAACGCAAGGCGCGCGCACGAGTTGCAGACTCTCGCCGAGTCGTGCCTTTCCGGAGGTGCGTGCTCGGTCTCAGTCGTGGTGGGGGACATCTCGGACCCGCACACGGCTCCCGAGGTGGCCGATGCGGTCGCCATGTCCGGGTTAGGCGAGGTCGTTCTCGTCAACTGCGCAGGCACCGCCGCTTTCGGGCAGTTCCACGAGCAGGAGATCGAGACCGCCATCGGGATGGTCGACGTGATCCTGGGCGGGGCGATGCGGGCCACCCACGCGCTACTCCCCGCGATGCTCGCGAACGGGAGCGGAACCGTGATCAACGTGCTGAGCATCGCAGCGAGGCAGGACTTTGGCGGGTCGCAGGCCTATTGTGCGGCGAAGGCTGGGCTGGCTGCGTTCTCTCGCACGCTCTCGCTCGACTATCGCGCCCAAGGGATACGCGTCACGAACGTTTTGCCTGGTGCGACCGACACTCCGCTCTGGGATGAGATTGAAAACCACCCCGCCCGCGAAGACATGTTGCCGGCAAAGGCCGTCGCTGAAACGATCAAGTACTTGATCGACTTGCCGAGGGACCGAGCGATCGACGAGATCGTGCTGACGCCGCCGAAAGGCACGCTCTAGTTCCGCGCGTACTGCTCGACGAACTCGTCGAACACGGGCAGGAACAGCATCCAGTCTTCGCGCTTCACCGCGCGGATGTACTTCTGCAGCGAGAGGTACGGAACGTACTGCGGGCGGCGCGGATGCCTCGCGAGCTTCATCTTCGCTTGCTCGGGGGTCTTGTCTCCCTTCTTGAGATTGCACTTGCGGCAGCACGTCACGAGGTTGTCCCACGAGTTCGTGCCACCGTTCCATCGCGGGAGCACGTGGTCGATCGTGAGGTCTCGCGTCGAGCCGCAGTACTGGCACGTGTGGCAGTCGCGCGCGAGGATCGAGTGCCGCGAGAGCCGGAGTTGCGGCATCGGGCGCCGGACCTGGTAGCGCATGCGTACGACCGAGGGCGCTGCCCACTTGTGCTCGCTCGAGCGCACTTGGTTGACACCGTCCTGGATCACTTCGGCCTTGCCTACGAGCACCAGCGAGACCGCCCGACGTATGTTGCACACGTTCAGGGGCTCGTAATTGGCGTTCAACAGCAGGACGTCATAGTCGGTCACAGGGGGCCTCCACACGCAAAAGGTCCGTATGCTCTGGCATACGGACCTTTTGACGCCCCATTTGGGCAGGGCGTATCAATGTGTCGGCCCACTGAGGGGGCCGACTAAGGCGTATGCGAAACACGGTGTTCTCGTGCATCACTCTTTCAGTACGGTCTTACCACGCCTAACGGCGCAGGCCGTCCCCCAGTTATATCAGATTTTGACAATCGGGGGCACCCCCTAATCTTACCGGGGGCATCCGGTAGAATAGTCCCCATTCAGGAAGCGTCGCCAGACTGCCGATGATTTACCCAAGGAAGGGAATTCAGCCATGCACGTACTGCGCATCAACGGAAAGAACCGCCTCCATGGCGAGGTCGAGGTGCCCGGGAGCAAAAACGCGTCCCTGGCCATTCTGTCGTCGATACCTCTGACGAAGGGCCAGATTGTGCTGCACAACGTGCCGGAGATCTCGGACGTCCAGATCAAACTGGCCTTGCTCGAGGACTTTGGGGCCAAGGTCGACTGGCGCGAGGGCACAGTCTTCATCGACTGCTCTGGGTTCAAGTACCACGAGCCGGACGAGACCCGTGTCCGCCCGATCCGAACTTCGTTCTATCTCCTTGGACCACTGTTGGCCCGGCTGGGCAGGGCGTTCCTGCCGATGCCCGGTGGGTGCTTGATCGGCGCCCGGCCCGTCGACTTCCACCTCAAGGGGCTTGAACTGCTCGGCGCAAAGGTCGAAATGGTCAACGGCTGCTACACAGCGTCGACCGAGGGACTGCACGGCGCAGAGATCTATTTCGACTTTCCGAGCGCGGGTGCCACGCAGCACCTGATGGCCACCTCGACGCTCGCCAAGGGCGTGACGACCATCAACAACGCGGCGATGGAGCCCGAGGTCGTCTCGCTCGCCCAGTTCCTGAACAGCATGGGTGCGCGGATAGAGGGCGCGGGCACGAGCACGATCACTGTGACGGGTGTTGAAGAGCTCGGCGACTGCACGTTCAACATCCCAGCCGACCGAGTGCAGGCCGGTACGTACCTTCTGGCGGCGGCGACCACGAAGGGGGACGTGACGGTGCGCGGGATCATGCCGGAGCACCAGACGGCGACGGTCAACAAGCTTCGCGAAGCGGGCGCAGACGTCTCTGAGGGCCCGGACTGGGTGCGAGTAGCCTGCGACAAGCGGCTCAAGGCGATGAAGATCAAGACGATGCCCTATCCAGGCTTCCCGACCGACATGCAGCAGCCGATGGCAGCGGTTCTGACCACGGCCAGGGGCAACAGTGTGGTCGAGGAGACGATCTACGAGAGCCGGATCGGGCACGTCCCGGAGCTGAACCGGATGGGCGCGAAGATCAGGGTCGAAGGAAGGTCGACGCTGATCGAGGGTGTCTCGACACTCACCGGGGCCGTCGTTCACGCCTCTGACTTGCGTGCAGGCGCGGCGTTGTGCCTAGCAGCGCTCGGGGCCGAGGGCGAGACGTTCATCAAGAACGTACACTTCATCGACAGGGGCTACGACCACCTCGAGGGGCGCATCACGGCGCTCGGCGGGGAGATCGAACGTCTCGACGAAGAGACCTGGGAGCGCGACTATGCGCACAGGCTGAAGCCACACAATTGAGATTCGTTTCTGAGATCGCTATCGACCTAGGGACGGCGAACGTCGTCGTATACCGTCGTGGCCGTGGGATCGTGCTCGAGGAGCCGACGGTCGTCGCTGTCAACGTCCTGACCAAAAAGGTGCTCGCATTCGGCGTCGCGGCCCGCGAGATGCTCGGCCGGACTCCCGGAAACATCCAGGCCGTCAAGCCGCTCAGGGACGGCGTTATCGCGGACTACACCACGACGCACATGATGCTCACCGAGATCCGCAAGAAGGTCTTGAAGGGGCCCCAGCTCTTCCCACCGACCGTCCTCATCTGCGTCCCGAGCGGAGTGACCAACGTCGAGCGGCGCGCTGTGATCAAGGCCGCTCAGGAGGCAGGGTTCGGCAAAGCGATGACGATCGAGGAGCCGATGGCGGCCGCGATCGGCGCGGGCCTGCCGATCGACACGCCCGGCGGCAACATGGTCGTCGACATCGGCGGCGGCACGACCGACATCGCCGTGATCAGCCTTGGCGGGATCGTGCTCTCACAGAGCGTGCGCGTCGGCGGCAACAAGCTGGACGAGGCCATCGTGCGGCACATCCGCAACTCGTACAACTTGATGATCGGAGAGCCCACTGCCGAGGAAGTCAAGCTCCGCATTGGTTCGGCGTTCCCGCTCGAGCCTGAACTTTCGATGCCGATCCGAGGACGCGATATGGTCGCGGGGCTGCCAAGGACTATCGAGGTCAGCAGCGAGGAGATCAGGGAGGCGCTCGCCGAGCCCGTCCGTATGATCGCCGAGAAGATCTGTGCCGTGCTCGAGCAGACCCCGCCAGAGCTTGCCAGCGACATAATCGAGCGCGGCATCACGATGACCGGCGGTGGCGCACTGCTGCGCGGCCTCAGCAAGCTCCTCTCAAAAGTCACCGACATCCCCGTGCACGTCGCGGACAACGCGCTACACTGTGTAGCGATCGGCACGGGTCGCGCGCTGGAGCACATCGACGAGCTCCACGATAGCGGCGCCACGTCATCGATGTAGGGCAATGAAAGGCAGGCTCATACTGGCTGTGGTTCTCTTTGCAGCCTGTGCCCCTGCCCAAAGCGGCCCCGTCACCGTTGCCGAGGCGAACGCCGCCTTCGACCGCATTGATTCATCCATCAGGGGCGTTCTGAAACTGCCGGCCGGCAAGCCCTCGACGGACAA
Source organism: Fimbriimonadaceae bacterium (assembly GCA_025451715.1). GTDB lineage: Bacteria > Armatimonadota > Fimbriimonadia > Fimbriimonadales > Fimbriimonadaceae > JADFMN01. The sequence continues at coordinate 6,001 of JANWJY010000146.1, forward strand.
AGCTGCGCGCCCTGTCACGCGGGCGGAAGTGCTTGCGAAGCTAGACGCCCTCTTCGAGTCTTACAGGCCCCGCTTCGTATTGACGCCACGCCCGTTCCGAACGGAACCCGAGATCGCGGCGCAGTTCAACAAGGATCCCAAGACCATCGCCAGCATCCAAAAGCTGTCGCGGTTTGGTTGCATCGGCCCCGTCGGGCCGCTCGTGACGGGGAGCGGACAGGGCATCTCGGTCGAGCACTTTGGTGAGACTCTGGGGATGTTTATGAGCCAGATCGCCGCCCTGACCTACACGGCCGAACCAAAGTGGACCCCGGCGCTCATGCCTCCACTCGGCGGCTAGCCTGGAACCTAGACTGGATTCAACCGACAATCACAGGGGATGAGTGCGGCCCCCGCCTGGCGACCTGACGACCCTTGGAGCATCTTTAGCCTCACTGAGCTGGCTGAAGGTGGCGTAGACGCATACCTGCAGAAAGTCGTCGAGGCCGCGGCGGCACAGTTCGACGCGAGCGGAGCCTCGATCTTCCTCTCGGACGCGGACGACGGCCTCTATCGTCTCCGGGCTCGGGCTGGACACCACTCGACCGTTCCAGACAAGGCGCTCATCGTTCACGGCGAGGGCGTCGCCGGCCGCGTCGTTTCGGGCGGCGTCGCCCGAATCCTTGGGGACATCGCTTCAGAGCCAGATCTGGCCGATATCGCACCGCTCGACTATTCCTCGGTCTTTTCGTCGCTCGTTGTGCCGCTTGAGGAACCGGGAGGGAAGACGGTCGGCGTCCTGAACCTCTCACGCACGAGGGACCACCGCCCGTTCCAGCACGAGGATCTCGACCGCGCGCGGGCGCTTGCCGCCATGATCTACCTGGCGGTCGCGAACGCGAGGCTCGTCGAGACCCTCCGCAAGGAGACGCAGGACGCCGAGCGGCTCAGACGTCTGGCAGAGATCGGTCAGATGACGGCAGCGGTCGCACACGAGATCAGGAACCCTCTGACCGGAATCCGATCCGCCGCACAGATGGTGCGAGAGAACCCCGAACTCTCTGAGGAGTTCCTCGCCATGATCGAAGAGGAGGCGCTCAAGCTGAACGAGCTGTGCGAGGAGTTCCTTGCGTTCGCCCGGCCGATGGAGCTGAACGAGCAGGAGACGGACCTCGCCGAGCTCGTGCGACAGGCGTCCGAACTGAGCCGCGCGGACTTTGAGCGCGATGGTGTCGCCCTTGCTGTAGAAACAGGTTCAAACGTACCGACAATGAACTTAGACCGGAGGCGGATCGAGCAGGTCGTGCACAACCTGCTGCGGAACGCTCGCCAAGCGTGCAAACCAGGCGGACGCGTCGAAGTCCGGGTTGAGGGCACGACTCTGACAGTCGAGGACGACGGGCAAGGCATATCACCTGCTCAGATGGAGCGGCTGTTTTCGCCGTTCTTTACGACGAAGTCGGACGGTACCGGACTGGGGCTGTGCAACGTCCGTCGGATCGTCGACGCACACAGGGCGCAAGTGAGCGCGGAGTCGGAGCCTGGCAAGGGCAGCAAGTTTACGGTCAGTTTTTACAGGAGCGAAAGTTGAGCGAAAAGAAGCGAGTGCTCGTCGTGGACGACGAAGTGAACATCCGGAGGATTCTGCAGGCAGCGCTGGACAAGGTGGGCTACCACACGCTGATCGCCGAGAACGGCGAGACCGCGCTCAACCTCCTCAGGTCCGAGGCCGTCGACTGCGTGCTGACGGACGTCACGATGCCGGGCATCGACGGCTACGAGCTGCAGCGCGCCGTGCGCGCAAACTGGCCCAACGTTCCCGTCGTGATCATGACTGCGTACGGCACGATCCCCCAGGCCGTGCAGTCGATCCGCGACGGCGCGTTCGAATACATCACCAAGCCATTCGATCTCGACGCCGTCAAAAAGGTCATCAAGGCCGCTCTGAAGGGCAGCGAGAGCGCGCACGCCCCGAAAGCGATCGGTAAGGCGACAAAGACCTTCATCGCCGACTCGCCTCAGATGCAGGAGGTCTATCGCACGATCCAACAGGTCGCTGACTCGAGGGCAACGATCCTGATCACAGGCGAGAGCGGCACCGGTAAGGAGGTCGTCGCCAGACTGTTGCACGACCTCTCGTCCCGCTCGACGGCAGCATACGTCGCGCTGAGTTGCGCCGCGCTTCCAGAGACGCTCCTTGAGAGCGAGCTCTTCGGCTACGTTAAGGGCGCATTCACGGGGGCGGACAACGACAAGCCCGGACGATTTGAGACCGCCAACGGCGGGACCCTCTTTCTGGACGAGATCGGCGACATCCCGACGCCCACACAGGTCAAGCTTCTTCGGGTCTTGCAGGAGCGGGAGATCGAGCGGCTCGGTGCGAACAAGCCGACCCAGATCGACGTGCGGCTGGTGACAGCCACCAACCGAGACCTCGGCGAGGCGGTCGAGGACGGCTCGTTCCGGCTCGACCTGATGTACCGCCTCAAGGTCGTTGAGATCCACCTTCCGCCGCTCCGCGAGAGAAAAGAGGACGTCATGCCTCTGGCCGAGCACTTTCTTGCTAAGTTTTCACGCGAAAACGGCAGGGTTTTGACGCGAGTATCTGAGGAGTCCCTTGGCGTCCTGCTGGCCTACACGTGGCCCGGAAACGTCCGTGAGCTGGAAAACGCCATGGAACGGGCAGTGGTCCTAGCCGGACGAGAGGACCAAATACTAACTCTCGACCACCTGCCCAAGCACGTCAAACCAGCGGCATAACCTCAAATAGGCGAACCCTGGCCGCCCCAAATGTGTCTAATGCATAAGGATCAGCCGCGGTAGGCTGTGACTAAGGGGCGGGTTGCAGCCCGCCGTTTAAGCACTCCTCCTAGATTCGGCCCAGTCGGGCAACCGTACCGAAGTCCGATCCCCTGGGCACTTGGAACAATCCATTTGAACCTAGGGTTTGGAGTGAGTAGGAACTGAAGTCTAGATTGAAAGCAAGAATGCGAGGCACGACATGACAATGACCATGCAAGATCAGGTGAGGTTCAACACGCAGATGCGTCGGACCTACCGAAAGGTCTACAACTTGGCCTATCGACTTTCGGGAAACAAGGGTGACGCGGAGGACCTGACGCAGGAAGCGTTCTACAGGGCCTATCGCGGTTTTGACGCGTATGAGGGTGACAAGCCCTTCGAGAACTGGATCTTCCGTATCGTGACGCGACTGTTCCTCGACCTGAACAGGAGCCGCAAGCGGCGGGTGAAGACGGTTAGCTACGACGCACCGTTGCACCCAGACGGATCCGACGACACCGTTTTGTTCGAGAAGTCCGACGACCGTCCGACGCCGGAAGACTTCCTCTTGGCCCACGCGGTCTCTGAGGATCTGGAGCGGTCGCTCTCCCTGCTCTCTGACGACCAACGCCGGCTCGTATGGCTGGCGGACGTCGAGGGCGTCTCTTACGGCGAGATCGCAGCGATCTTCAAGGCGCCTGTCGGCACGATCCGGTCGCGGCTGCACCGCGCGCACAAACAGCTTCGAGCGTGCCTCGAGCAGGTCCAGTCCGAAAGGAACCGGCTTTGCACGTCTTAGCTTCGACGGTCTCTCCGAACACGGCAAAGTCCCGACAAGTTCGGGGCTTTGCTATTTGTACGCAGGGGAGACAGCGCGACCGATCCGGTATGACTCCTCAGCTGCCTCGATGACGGCAATTGTCCGTCGCGCCTGTTCGGGCTTGACCGCGAGCTCTTCGTTCCCTTGAAGGAATGAGTTGAAGTTCTTGTAGTACGCGCCCCACTCGTCTTCGCCGCACTCGACTTCGGCGGTCACGAGCTCGGTGCCGGTCCATTCGCTGATGGTGATCGTCGGACCCCAGTCGGCGGTAATGCCCCCACGTGTTCCGAGGATGCGCCATTTCGGCTTGCCCACGCTCTTGAGCTGGCTGACTTCGAAGTCGGCGGTGCAGCCGTTTGCGAACTGGATCGATGCTCGAGTGTGGTCCTCGCTCTTCGCGCCCTCCCAAACGCCTGCGACAAACGAGCCGGTCACGGTCTCAACGTCGCTGTGGACGAGGTTGAGGACCCAGTCGATCATGTGCGCGCCGAAGTCGTATAGGGTCCCGCCGCTCACCTCCTTGTCGCTGCGCCACCAGTCCTTAGGGGGCTCGAATGAACCAAAGCTGCACTCGACCTGGAAAACCTCGCCGATCCTGCCGCTCTCGATCGCCTGTCTAATAGCGCGGAAGTCGCCGTCCCAGCGGCGGTTGTGGAAGACGCTGAGCACCCTGCCCGAGCTGTGCGCCGCCTCGATCATCGCGTCAGCCTCGCTGGTCGATAAGCACATCGGCTTCTCGACGATCGTATGCTTACCGGCGAGGAGACTAGCGACTGACACCGCCTCGTGCAGGCGGTGGGGAAGCACGACAGCGACGAGATCGATGTCCGGACTCGCGAGGAGCTCGCGAAAGTCGGTGTAGGTCGCGATCCCCGGGAACTGCTCATTGGCGGCCGTAAGGCGGGCTAGCTCGGTGTCGCAAACGGCGGCCAGCTTCATCCCGGCACGCTCCATCCAGACGCCGTGCCACTTTCCCATCTCGAACGCCGCGCCGTACCCGATGACCCCGCACTTGACCATAGCAGGCCCAAATTTACCGGTCGGGCGCAACCCGACTGCGCTCAGGTAGCGTTATCAGACTTAATCCACGTCGTGTGGAGGAGGAAAACGATGCTAGCAACACTGACCCTTGCGGCCATGATGGCCCAGCAGCCGGCCGCGACGGCCCAAGCGACCGACTTCACCCACAAGTTTACGAAGGACGAGACCATGGCCTATGCGGTCAAGGTGTCGGGATCTGACAACGGTACGGACGTGGTCTTCGATCTGGAGTTCGAAGTCACTGCCACAGGCGAAGCGAAGGACGGAAAGACGCCCTGCCACATCAAGTTTCAAAGGGTGGTCGCATCTTTCGGCGGCTCGGAACAGCCGATGGACATGGCGGAGTTGGACGTGACGCTCGACAAGTTCGGAGCGCCGACCTCGATGGACATGGAGGGAGCCAGTGGAGTGGCATACGTCGCGCTCGTGTTGCAGTACTTGCCGAACAAGAGCCTGGCGGTAGGAGAGGGCTTCAAGGCCGAACTCGACCTCGGTGGCGCGAAGGTCGCGCACGAGGGAACTTACTCCGGCGACGAGGAGCTCGCAGGCAAGAAGTACTCGGTGATCAAGTCAAAGTCGACGCTGACACCGACCGGCCAAGAGCCCGGCAACTTGACCTCGAAGAGCTTCTTCGATTCCACGACGGGGAAGGTCGTGCGGATCGATTCGACGATCGCCACGCCTGACGGCGAATTCAAGTTGACGGTCACGGCGAAGCCGAAGAAAGCATAGCGGCTCGATGAAGATTCCTCCGGGCCTTCGGTCTGGAGGGATCTTCCTTTACAACCCCCTGACAAACTCGCTCATCAGCCTGACGCCGAACCCGGTCGGTCCTGCGACGAGCGGGCCCGAGTCGCGCTCGACTGTGCCGTGGCCGGCCATGTCGATGTGCGCCCACGGCGTGCCCTTGCTGACGAAGTACTCGAGGAAAGTGGCTCCCTGAACCGGGTGAGCCATTCCATTCAGGTTTGAGTTCACGATGTCGGCGACCTGCGACCGCATCATGTCCCGGTAGCGCAGGTGCAGTGGTAGCCGCCAAAGCATCTCGTCCGTTGCGTTGCCCGACATTTGCATGGAGTTAAACAAGGCTTCGTCGTTGGCGAAGAGGCCGGCGTAGACGGTGCCGAGCGCACGAATGACGCCACCGGTCAAGGTCGCAATGTCGACGATGCACCTCGCCTTTTCGACCTCGCACGCCCAGCACAGTCCGTCGGCGAGCACAAGGCGCCCTTCCGCATCTGTGTTCGTCACTTCGACCGTCACGCCGTTGCGAAAGGTGATCACGTCGTCCGGCCGGTATGCCTCGTCGCTGACGCAGTTCTCCGCGGCGACGAGCAGCCCGATGACGCGAACGTCCGGCTTGTGCACCCGCGCGATTGCGTACATCGCTCCGAGCACGGCGCAGCCGCCTGCCTTGTCGACCTTCATGCCCCTCATGCCGTTTCGGTCCTTGAGGCTGAGTCCGCCCGTGTCGTAGGTGACGGTCTTACCGAGCAGCACGACGGGCGCGTCCTTCTCGCGCCCCTTTGGGCAGTACTCGAGGCGGATGAAGCACGGCGGATGCACAGACGCTTTCCCCACGGTCAGCAGGCCGACCATCCTTTCATCCACGAGCTTTTTGCCCTTCATCACGGTCAGCTTGAGGCCGGTCTCTGCCGCGATCTGTTTCGCGGCGTCCGCCATGAAGTCTGGGGTCGCGACGTTGGGCGGCGTCTGCACGAGCGTGCGCGCGAGGTTCGTGCAGTGGGCGATCTCGAGGCCCATCCTCAGCGCGGCCTGCACCTTCTTGTCGTCGCTCTGCAGGACGATGGACATGGCGCGGCGCGGGCCAGCGCCGGTTCCGCGATAGAGCACCGGGTTCCATCCGAGGAGCCCGAACGCCTCGCCGACCATCGTCGCCTCGGTGTCGTGAAAGTGCGGGCCGCTCAGCGCGAGGTTTCGGAGCCCCAACTGCGACGCGAACCGACCGAGCGTCGCGGCGGCGTTTCGCCAGTCGCAGTAGGAGCCCTTGCCGACACCGACGACGATCGCCTGTCCGCCCGCGCCGAAGCTCTCGGCGATCTGGCCGGCCTCGAACTTGAATCCTGGCCGCTTCGCCGCCTCAATGACCGCGCGCGTCGTCTTCGCAGCCAGGGGCCCGGATGAGAACACAACCTTGACGGAGCCGGCCGACGGCTTGGAGACGCGCACGCTGCTGAACATGTTTTGAGTGTGGCAGGTCTGGAAGTTCGGCGGTTTGGAGGTTCGGAGGTTCGGTGGTGTTGGGACAGATGCGACCTAGTCCCGCCAGACGATGTCGCCTTTTTCGACGGACCAGTCGTTTCCGAAAACTCCTGCGACCCGCACGGCCTTCGAGCCGATCGTGTGGATCCGCGAATCGTACACGAACAGGTCCGGATAGTGGACCCCGCTCACGAAGTAGGGCATCGTGTCGGTCGAGCGCATTCCGGCGAGGCCCGTGCCACCGACGATCGCAAACTGTGTGCGTGTGCCCGAAGCTTCTGCGGATGACGCGTCAGGCATGATCTTCGGTCGCACCATAAGTACCGAGAGGTCGTCGCCCTCTAAGGTCCGGTCGCCGACGGTCACAGAACCGCGGCGTACGTGTACGGGCGAGCCTTCGAGCAGGTACTTCGCGATCTTGTTCGTGTCTTCATTGCCGTATACGATCATGTTCGTCGCGCGCCGGAAGGCGCCGCTCGCAGTGAACGCGGTGTCTGGGAACATCTCCGCGTACCCGTTCCCGCGATAGTGCCACGTCTCGGCGTCGTAGCGCGCCTTCGCGTACGACCAAGCGTTCTCCTCGGGCGTGCCGGCCGTGCCGTAGACGAGCACGAAGCGGTTGTTGAACGCGAGCTTGAACGGCCCGCCGGACGTCGGAGTTTTGCTCATCGCCAGCGGCTGTCCGATCGCGCGCCATCCGCCTGCAGCCTTGTGCAGCCAGACCTTCCCGCCTACGGGCTCGGCGCCCTTCAGTTCAGTGCCGTTGATGAGCACGTCGAACGGTGCGCTCGTTTGAGGCAAGGGAGACTTAGCGATGTCAAGTGCGAAGTAGACGACGTTCGTCGCTTCGATCTCAATCCGCTGAAGCCCGATGGGATTGACCGCGACTACGGACGAAGGATTGAACGGCACTTCCTGCTGTGCGATCGTCACCCAATGGCTGGTCGCCGAAACTTGCGGGCAGGTCGTGTGAAACTCGACTCGCCTGACCTCGTGCGAAAGGCGGCGTCGACGGCGGTCGAAGAACTCCATCATCGGGCCGTAGTCCACGCAGTCCGCGCCCGGCTCGGGCGTGTTGTCGTACCAGTGCCCCGCGTTCGGCTCTTCGTGCCAGTCCACGTCGCGATGGAACTCCGACAAGTACGCGCGCATCTGCCGGGGCTGCGCGACCGGCACTGTCTCGTCCGACGCGCCATGCAGTACGTACACGCCGTGTTGTAAGTAGTTGCGCAGAAGTTTCGTTGTGTCGCTCGGGTTGCTGACGCGCAGTAACATCGCCTCGATCGGGTCGGGGTCCTCGTACCGAACGGCACCGCCGTACGACCAGAAGTTGATCCAGCCCGCGCACGGCCCGATCGCGCCCCACTGGTCGGGATACGTCGCTCCGAGGAACCACGCGCCGTGGCCGCCCATAGAATGGCCTGTCAGATAGATCCGGTCCTCTCGCGGCTCGTAGCGCCTCTTCGCATCGGCAAGAGCCTCCATCGCGTCAATACGGCCCCAGTCCTCCCAGTCGAACCCATAAGGGCGACGGTTGGTCGCAGCGACGATCCACGCCCACGGCTTGGCTCCATACGCTGCCGCCTGTCCCGTCGCCTCGACGCCCGCGCCGTGCACGGTGAGGATGAGCGCGTCGGCGGTCAAGAGGTTCGCTTCGAGCGGCGGGCGCACAGCGTAGTACTGCACGCTGCCGTCGACCTCGCTGACGTACGTGCGCTTGTGGAGGTCGTGGAGGTTTTTGACGTCCAGGTCGAATCCGAGCGTCGCGATAACGCCATGCCGCTCATCTCTCGTTCCTAACTTTAATGTCAGTCGCGCCTTGCCGGCGGTCCTGAACTCGGGGGTCGAGAATAGGAATGGCACCTTTTGCGACGTGAATGGATGCAGGTCGCCGATAGGTGTCGAAGCTGGTTCACCGCCATCGATAATCGCAGTCAGGATCAAGTCACTCCAAACCTTTCCCGTGGAATTCGTCACCATCGTTGCTGCGGAGAGATCCCCAGACTCGCCGACGATCACGTCCGGCAGCGTCGCGTCGCGGGATTCAAGGAACAGTTCGCTCTGGGTTGGCTCCAGCTTTGCTCGCAGCGACCCGCGCCCAACGCCGAAGAGCAGTGAGTTAGCTCCTTTCTTCAATTGCACGGGATACCGCACAAACCCGAAGCTGTACGGGTCGCCGCCCCGCGGCTCACCGTTAACATAAACGTAGGACTGTCCCGCTGCCGACAGCATCATCACCTGGTCGGTGTCCACGGTCACCGAAGCGAACGCGAAGCCGCCGCGGAACGCTCGGCTCGCGAGCACGCCCTCTACATTCGCCGTGACTTTCGTCCAAGTCCGAGGCTGCCCGCCGGGGACCTCAAATACATCACCCTCTAACGGAGCGCTGAACTCGCCCTTAACAAGCATTGCCGTGAGCGCATTCGTCAGGATCGGCACCCGCCCGCCTGAACCCACCGGATCGAGGGCCAGAACTTCGGTGATGTCGATCTCCGCAGGCTGGACGGGCCCGGTAACAGAGAAAAGTAAGAGTAGATGTGCGAGCATCGTCGAACTCGTCTTACCCGCTAAGGCGTAGAAAACCCAAGAAAACAGAAACATTTCAGACTGATTGAGGGTTGAATCAGTACAGTTCAATTCAAATAGGAGGTGATGTAGAATGCCAACGCTCTCGATGGACCAGTCTGCACGCCTCCTTGACGCCGTACACCTCGCTACGCGCAAGCTTGCCAGCCTGGAGGACATCGACGTTGTTCTGCAGGAAGTGCTGGGGATCTGTGTCGAGGCGGTCGGAGCATCTGGCGGGACGATCTACATCCACGATCCTTCGACCCGCACGCTCCAGTTTCGGTACGTGCTGCCCAAAGTGGTCGCTCAAGAGATCGGACTTTGGGAGATCGCCGACGACTTCGGTGTGGCAGGGCGCGTGTTCCAGTCAGGAAAGGCGGAGATCACGACCTACCCGAAGGGCGGCAGTTCCGCCCACGTCGAGATCCGCGAACGCACTGGAATGCCGGTGGAGAGCATGCTCACGCTGCCACTTCACATCTCCGATCTACAGCCAGTCGGCGTCGTCCAGATCGTCAACAAGAAGGATGGCGAATTCACGGAGCAGGACGCGATGGTGCTCGACACCGTCTCAGACGTTTCGACGCTCGCGATCATGCACAGCCGATTGATCCAGGAGAGCTCGCAGGTCGCTTCGCTGCAGGGAATGGGGCGCGCCGCGCACGACCTCGCGAACAAGGCCGGTGTGCTGATGACGTTTCTGCCCGAGCTCGAAGAGAACATCGCGGGCATGCGGAAGGCGCTCCAAGAGTCGGGGGTTCAGGGCGAGGCGTGCGAATACTTGGAGCGGCTCGAGGCGAGCTACAACGACGTGTGGTACCCGTATACAGAGCGCGTGTACAGATATGCGCGGTTGGTGAACGACCTCGCTGCGGGCAAGAAGCTCGAGCCTAAGAAGAAGCTCCAATCGTTCGGAAAGGTCATCAAGAACGGTGTCCAGTATCTCGAGTCACAGGCCCGCAAGGCCCACGTTGGAATCATCTTTGAGCTGGATGACGACGCGCCGCAGTTCGAGTTCGACGACCTTTACGTCGTGCGAATTGCTGAAAACCTCGTGGGGAACGCGATCAAGGCGGTCACTGAGGTGATCCCCGACGAATGGCTAGCAGAGCACGGAAGTGACCTTGACGCGGTGTACGACAGCGTTATCGTCCGAACGCTCTACCGCGACAAGAAGCACTTTCTTGAGGTTGCGGACAACGGCCCGGGCATGTCGCCTGGGACGATCCGACGCATTCTCAGCGGTCAGGCGCGCTCACAGTGGGGCCGCGCAGCGGGCAGCGGGCTCGGCACGAGGATCGTGCTCGACCTTGCGGCCACGCACGGGGGCAAAGTCTCGATCGTCAGCCGGCTTGGGCAGGGTACGACGTTCCGCGCCGAGTTCCCCGAGATCATGGAGTGACGCGCTCGAGCGCGTCAACCCGAACCACGATCGCTGTCGTGTTGTCGCTGCCGCCGCCGACGAGCGCTTTGCTCACGAGCGACCAAGCAGCCTCTGCGGGGCCGAGCTTGTTGAGGACTTCCTGGATCTCGTCGTCACTGACGTGGTTGGTCAAGCCGTCGGAGCAGACCAGATACGTGTCACCAACGCGAACGTCCTCGACGAACACGTCCGTCTTGACCTCGGGCTCCGTGCCAACCGCGCGGGTAAGCACGTGCTTGTAAGGGTGGACCTCGGCGACCTCTCGTGTCATTGTCCCCATCGCGACGGTCTCTTCAACCCACGTGTGGTCGAGGGTCATCTGCGAAACGACGCCGTCCCGCAGACGGTATACGCGCGAGTCGCCGACCTGCACGATGTATGCCTTGTCTTGGACAATGAGCAGCGCGCTGAGCGTCGTGCCCATGCCCTTCCTGCTCGGCACGGCGCGTGCGACGTCGAGTACGAAGCGGTTGGCGGCGATCGTCGCAGAACGCGCAGCTTCGGCGGGGTCGTCCGAGGGGTGGTCGCGATAAACGCTGATGAACGTCTTGCACGCGAGCTCGCTCGCGATCTGTCCTGCCTCGTGACCGCCCATCCCGTCGCAGACGACGAACAGCATCCCGCGCCATGCGAGTTCCTCGTCGGTCGAGGGGATGAAGAACTCGTGCTTGTCCTCGTTGTTCTCCCGCACTCGGCCTAGGTCGGTCTTCGCAGCGACGCTGACCTTGATCCTGGTGTGCATGGGCGGGCGCGGTGCGAGCTCTTGGACCGCGTACTCGGCTGTGGTCTCTTCCATCAGCTCTCCCTGAACTTCACTCGCAGCGTCTTCTCACCCAGCCTGATGACGTCGTCCCTTTGGAGCTGCGTACGCTGGTCAGCAGTGATCTTTGCGTCGTTGAGGACAGTGCCGTTCGTGCTACCCGTGTCGGTGAGGTACACGCCTGTGCCGTCGGCTTCGATCAGGCCGTGCTTTCCACTGACGAAGGGATCGCTGACGACGATGTCGTTGTCGGTCCTGCGGCCAAACGTGTAACGGCCGTGCTCGAGCGGGAACTCTTCTTCATCGACCAAGAGCCACGCGACGGCCGTGTTCACCGTCGGCACAACGTTGATCGCGGCGGTGCGTCCACTCATCGCCTGTTGAGTCTTGTTCGTCTCGCCCGGTGTGCTGAACGTCATCTCGTATCCGCCGAAGGAGACCTTGTCGCCGGGGTTCAGTGTCGCCTTGCCGGAGATCGGTTGTCCACCGACCTTGGTTCCGTTGGTGCTGCCAAGGTCCTCGACCGTCGCCGCGTTGCCATCGAGCGTGACCTCCGCGTGACGCCGACTGACCCGCGTGTCCTCGATCGTGACGTCGCCTTGCCGTCCGACCACGTTCGGCCCTGGACGCAGTTGGTGCTCGCGGCCGTTCTGGTCGACGAGGCAGGGAAGCTGCACCGCTGGCGCGCCGAACGCGTCGCCGTCAAGCGCTTTCTCGAAGATCAGTCCACAGTCGTTACAGAACATGATCCCGGGCGGGTTGAAGCCCTTGCAGACCGGGCACTGTACGGGCTTGATCGTCACCGTCGTGTTCAGCGACGGCGCGGCGCCCATAACGGTTCTGTTGGGGTCGACCGACGGCGCGCCCCCCATCGCCACTGTCTTGTTCTGGTCGGTCATTTGTGCTCTCTGCCTCTATTGTGACGCATCCGGCGCCTGCAGAGCACCAAGCCAATGCCAGCCCAAGGATGCTGTACCTAAGGTTGGGGAAGGTTACCTTCGGGAACCTAGGACGGCCCGAGTGACATAATCCTGTCAATGAGTACCGTTAGGACACTGACTCTCGCTTGCGTCGCAGGACTCGCAGCGATCGGACTGATGGGCTGCGACCCGGAAAAAATGGCCGGTGATGACCCGAACGCCAAGAAGCCACCGGTCGTGACAAAGCCCGCCGATCCCGTGCCGTCGAGCTTGTCGCCTCTGAAGGACGCGCCGTCCGATGGCGACGAGGTCGCCGTGCTCGAGACCGCGAAGGGCACGATCGTGCTGATGTTCTATCCGGAGCGCGCGCCGAAGCACGTCGAAAACTTTAAGAACTTGGTGAAGTCGGGGTTCTACGACGGCACCCGGTTCCACCGTTGCATCCCTGAGTTTATGATCCAGGGTGGCGATCCGAACAGCAAGGAAATGAAGAGGGCGGGCGAGTGGGGCACAGGCGGAAACGTCGTCAACGGAAAGGAGAACATGGTCCAAGCGGAGTTCAACGACATAAACCATGTTCGCGGAATCCTGAGCATGGCGCGCAGCCAAGACCCTAACTCTGCCAGCAGCCAGTTCTTCATCATGCACGGCGCGAACTCCGGGCTCAACGGGCAGTACACCGCGTTCGGGAAAGCGGTCCGCGGAATGGACGTCGTCGACAAGATCGTCGTACAGCCACTAAAAGACGAGATGGCTGGCACAGTCTTTCCGGAGTACGCGGTCGTGCTGAAGAAGGCAACGATCAAGACCTGGCCAATCGACTGAGACGAGAGCAACGGGCCCCTCTCCCTGCAACGTGGGGAGGGGATCCTGTCATAATGGCCGGATGAGCCTCACTCTGCTTGTTCCCCTTATCATTGCCTCAGCAGGTCTGCTTTTCACGACGCAGGACACAAAGATGGAACTTCCAAAGATGCCAAAGGACGGAGACGAAGTCGCAGTGATGGAGACGGACAAGGGCCGGATCGTGCTGATGTTCTATCCCGAGAAGGCGCCCAAGCACGTTGCCAACTTCAAGGAGCTCGCGAAGAAAGGCTTCTACGACGGCACGCGCTTCCACCGCACGATCCCAGACTTTATGATCCAGGGCGGCGACCCGAACAGCCAGGATCTCACGAAGGCACAATGGTGGGGCAGTGGCGGCAACGAAGTCGACGGCAAAGAGGTCATGGTCGACGCCGAGTTCAACGACGTGAAGCACGAGCCTGGCGTGCTGAGCATGGCGCGCTCGCGGAACCCGAACAGCGCGTCGAGCCAGTTCTTCATCATGCACAAGCGGTACCCGAGCCTCGACGGCCAGTACACCGCGTTCGGACGCGTCGTAGAGGGGCAGGAGGTCGTAGACAACATCGCGACGATGCCCTCCGGCGACAACGGGAGCGTCGACCCAATGAAGGCCGTCGTGGTCAAGAGCGTCAAGGTCGAGAAGTGGCCACTGAAGAAAGACGGGTAGGCTCGCGCCCAATCTGCTTAGAAAAGCCTTCTAACCGGGAGTGAACGAAAGGCCCCCTCCGTTGCACTCAGTGACGGAGGCGACAATGCGATCCATCCTTTTCTTTGCACTCTTGCTGGCCCTTTTTGGCTGCAGCAGCAACCCTTCCCAGGTGGGCTCGAGCCTGCCCGCGACCGGAGTCCCCGAATTCGAGGACCTCAATCTCGGAGCTCCCATCGAGCACGACAGCCTTACGATCATTCCTGTCTCGACGACGAAGCAGGACCAAAGCTTCGACGACTACGTGACACTCGCCCAGGCAAAGAAGGAGAACTGGATCGAGATCATCGAGATCCCAGGGCAAGAGACCGTGGAGACGCTCAAGGTCCACTACACGGGCCCTAAGCCGATGATTCTCTTTGCTGGAGAGCTGTTGCTCGGTGGCAAACAAGACCGCGTAGTCGGCAAGGACACGATCATCAAGCCCGACGAGACAGTCGACGTGATGGTGTTCTGCGTCGAGCCAGGGCGTTGGGATGGCGAGTCTATGCACTTCGAGCCACAGGTGTCCCAAGTGCCGCTCGAGGTGAAAGAGATGGCGATCACCGGCGATCAGCAGAAAGTTTGGAGCAAAGTTGACAGCTACAACGATTCTGCGCGCGACGTAAATGGCGTCGCCTTCAGCGGGTCAAGCTTGAAGGGCGGCTATGGCGTTGTAACGAACTCGAAAGAGTATGTCGATGCGCTCGAGAAGGCCATGAAGGAGCTCAAGAGCCGAAAGGACGTCGTTGGAGTCGTGATCGTCGTCAACGGAAAGATCAACTCCTTCGAGTACTTCCAGTCACCGCGACTCTTCGCCGCGACCTCCGAGTCGGTGCTCCGAGGCGCTTTGGCGTCTTCGTTCATCGAAAAGGGCAAGGGCGGTAAGCCGAAGATGAAAGACGTCGCAGACTTCGTATCAAGGTCGCTCAAGAGCGCCCAAGAGATGCCTGCAAGTTCTCAGGGCGGCTACTCGACGTTTGGTAGGAATCAAAGAGGGGTTTCCGGAGGCGTGTCCAAGGAATCTGCGAGAGAAGACGCGGGTGTCATCCACGGCACTTTCTACGAGAAAAAGGACTAAGTCGGTAAACCCAAGAGTTTTGCCGTTACACTGTTAGGTGAGGTGATGCAAATGAAGACCTACCTTGTTCTCATGCTATTGGTGCTGTCGCTCGCCCTTGCGGGATGCCCGAAGGACGACACAGCGACCCCTGACCCGGGAACCACAACGACGACCGACGGTGCGACCCCGACGGGAGCCACGCCGGAAAAACCCGTCGACAACTGAGGCTCGCGCGCAGGGCGCCCGTCGTGAGACGCGCGCTTTGCGCACCCTGTCTTCCAAGGGAGGTCTCGGCCATAATCTCCGCATGCCGGAAAGGCCGAGCTGGGACACCTACTTTATGCAGATCGCCCATCTAGTGGCGACGCGAGCCACCTGTCCTCGCCGCTCGGTCGGTGCGATCGTGGTCAAGGACAAGCACATCGTGGCGACGGGCTACAACGGAGCGCCCGCCGGACTCCCGCACTGTCCTCCTGACGGTGAAAGGAACGAGTGGCCCCGGGGCTGCCTCATCGCCGGTCACTGCATGCGCAGCCTTCACGCAGAGCAGAACTGCCTCTTGCAGGCCGCGAAGATAGGGATGTCCTGCAACGGCTCGACTATGTACGTCACCTGCCAGCCGTGCAACACGTGCGCGAAGATGATCATCAACGCGGGCATCCAACGCGTCGTGTACGAGGGGGACTACCCAGACGACTTCTCGCTGGAGCTCTTCCGCGACTCTAAGCTTGGTGTGTTCAGATATCGGGAGGGCGTCGTCGAGGCCGTGGAGTACGGGGCTTGATCTCGACGCTGATTGCTCAGGGAGGGATGTTCGAAGGATTTCGATTTCCTCTGCTCGTCGGAGTCCTCGCAGCAATTGTGACCTGGGCGGTCACGCCTCTTGTGAGGAAGCTCGCAATCGCGAGGGGCGCGATGGACGACCCAAGGCAGGACGAGAGACGGGTCCACAAGGAGCCGACGCCGCGGTGGGGTGGGATCGCGATCTATACCGGGATGGCCGTTTCTCTTCTCGCGCTGCTGCCCTTTGCGTACCCTGTCCGACCTTTCCCAACGTACCTGATAGCGATCCTTGCGTTCGGCGCGCTCCTGGTCCTTCTCGGTGCCTACGACGACGTGCGACCGATGAAAGCACGCTGGCAGATGCTCTATCTGCTGGGTATCGGCGTGGCGATCCAACTTTTCTACGAAGGCAACCAGCGCGTGCAAATGACGGGAATGGACTATCCGCCGTTCGACGCCAACTTGACATGGGTCGATTTCGGATGGATGGCAATCCCGATAACGGCGATCTATATCTTCGTCGTGACGAAGACGATGGACACGATCGACGGAATTGACGGGCTAGCAGCGGGCGTCGCCGGGATTGCGGGCGTCACGCTCTCGATCATCGCTACGTACGAAGAGCAGCCCCGTGTCGCGCTGATCGCTGCGGCGATCGCAGGCGCGTCGCTCGGGTTCCTTCGGCACAACTACAACCCTGCTAAGATATTCATGGGCACGGGAGGCGCACAGCTTCTCGGGTTCATGTTGGCCACGCTCTCGATCGTCGGCGCATTTAAGACCGCCGCGGCTCTCGCCCTGTTCATCCCCATGCTCGTGTTCGGGGTCCCGATCTTCGACGCTGCGTTCGTGGTCGTGCGCCGCATCATCTCGCGCCAACCGATCACTCAGGCGGACAAGCGCCACCTGCACCACACTCTGCTGAAGAAGGGGTACTCGCAGAAGCAGACGGTCTGGATCCTCTACACGGTCGCCGCCGCTTTGTCGCTCGTGCTGTTGGTGCTCGTGAGGGCGTATGGCTAGGCCCGTCGTCGTGTTCGTGGTCGGGACGCGCCCGGACGCGATCAAGACCGCGCCCGTCGTGCGCGAGTTCTTGCAGTACGACGCCGTCGAGACCGTGCTCGTCTCCACAGGGCAGCACCGCGAGATGCTCGCACAGGCGCTCGGAGCGTTCGGGCTCCATGCAGACGTCGACCTTGATGTGATGCAGCACGGCCAAACGCTCGCGGGCTTGACGTCGAAGATGCTCACCGGCCTGGACGGCGTGCTGGCCGATCGCTCGCCCGCAATCGTCATGGCGCAAGGCGACACGACCACGACGTTCGTCGCTGGGCTCGCATCCTTCTACCGGCAGGTCCCCTTCGGACACATCGAGGCCGGGCTGCGCACGGACACCGTCTGGGACCCCTACCCCGAAGAGTTCAACCGCCGCGCCGTGTCCCTTTACGCGTCGCTGCACTTTCCGCCGACGCGGTGGGCGGCGAGCAACCTGATCGAAGAGGGTGCGGACCCCGCAGACGTGTTCGTCACAGGGAACACGGGGATCGACGCCGTGCGCTCGGTAGCAGAGTCGCACGAAAAGGACTGGTTCCCCGAGCACAAGGGGCGCATCGTGCTCTTGACGACACACCGACGTGAGAACTGGGGCGATCCGCAGACGCGCATAGCAAAGTCTGCTCTGCAGGTCGTCGAGAAGTTCGAGGATGTGCTTCTTGTCGTTCCCATGCACCGCAACCCCGCAGTGCGCGAGACTTTGACCGCCGTCTTCGGCAAACACCCGCGCGTGCGCCTGATCGAACCGCCCGAGTACGCAGACTTCGTCAAGTTGTTGCAGCGCAGCGACGTGATCCTGACCGACTCTGGCGGTGTGCAAGAAGAGGCGCCCACGTTCGGGGTTCCCGTGCTCGTCCTGCGAGAGACGACCGAGCGGCCCGAGGGGATCGAGGCAGGCACCGCTAAGCTTGTGGGCACGGATCTGGACAAGATCGTGGCTGAAACTTGCACTCTCCTCAACGACGGCGCTGCGCGAGAGGCGATGGCGAGGGCTACCAGCCCCTACGGTGACGGCCGCGCTGCGCCCAGAATTCGCAGCGTCGTTTTCGAGCGGCTGGGCGTCCCGACCACAAAGGAAACAATGTGGACCTGATCCAGGCGATCGTCCTTGGCCTCGTGCAGGGGCTGACCGAGTTCCTCCCAATCAGCAGTAGCGGACACCTCTTGCTATTGCCCGCACTGTTCGGTTGGGAGGATCCTGGCGCGGGCTTCACGGCCGTGATCCAGCTCGGCACCGTGCTCGCGGTGCTCATCTACTTCTGGAAGGACCTTGTCGCGGCGGTCTCGGCGTGGTGGCGCTCTCTTTACGACAAAGAGGCTCACAAGACAAAGGAGGCGCGGCTCGGATGGGCCGTGTTCGTCGGCACGTTCCCCGTGGTCATTGCAGGGCTGTTGCTCGAGGACCAGATCGACACTGCGTTTAGGTCCTCACTGCTCGTCGCAGGCATGCTGATCGGAGTCGCGCTGGTCATGTGGCTCGCAGAGCTTGTCGGAAAGAGGAACCGCGACCTTGAGTCCGTCTCCACGAAGGACGGCCTCATCGTCGGGCTTTGGCAGGCGCTCTCGCTCGTCCCGGGCGCGAGCCGGAGCGGCAGCACGATCGCCGGCGCGCTCTTCCTCGGCATGGACCGGGCTACAGCGGCGCGTTTCTCGTTCCTGCTCAGTGTCCCGAGCGTCCTCGGCTCCGGCCTCTACAAACTGGTCAAGGACCGAAGCGAGCTAGTGGAGGGCGGCGCGATGCCTACAATCGTGGCAGCGATCATGGCCTTCGTCAGCGGCTATGCGGCGATCGCGTTCCTCATCGGTTTCCTCCAACGCCACTCGACCGCCGTGTTCATCGTCTACCGCATCGCGTTGGGCTGTGTGATCATCGCGCTCGTGGCGAGCGGCATAATGAAGTGAAGCATGCTCGGCTTCCGGCGCAAAAGCCAATCGAACAGAAAGCCAGATCTGATGATCGTCGGCCTGGGCAACCCGGGGCCAGAGTACGACGGCACGCGCCACAATGTCGGCTTCCGGGTCGCGGACCACATTGCAGACAAGTACAAGTTCAAGCTCGCGACTTTCAAGAACCACGCGCGCTACACGACCTGGGAGCACGAAGGGAAGTCGATCCTCTTGGTAAAGCCTATGGCGTTCATGAACCTCAGCGGCCGGCCCGTGGGCGCGCTCGCAAGGCAGTACTCGCTCAAGCCTTCGCAGATCCTCGTGGTCGCCGACGACCTCGACCTGCCCACAGGCACGGCGAAGATGAAGCCCAAGGGAGGGTCTGGCGGCCACAACGGCCACAAGTCGGTGGCCGCCGCGCTCGGCTCCGACGAGTACCCGAGGATCAAGATCGGGATCGGCAAGGCCGGCGAGACCGTGGACCACGTGCTCAGCCGGTTCACGCCGAACGAAAAGCCGCTCATCGACAAGGCCGTGGAGAGGGCACTGAGGGCGTGCGAGCTGTTCGTGGCCGAGGGCGCCGAGAGCGCCATGCAGTTCTGCAACAGCGACTAGGTGAGCGCCGCTTCCGGCTTGCGCTCGACCCACTTGTGCTGTGGCGCCATCACGTGCAGCGGGCCGACGTGCCTCGACCACACCGGCGTCCGGCGGTGCATGTAGGCGTAGTAGGTCGAGTACCTGTCGTGCGTGTGATTCCAGTGTCCGACGCCGGAGCACGTCCGCAACAGCACGTACATCCCGGGAAGCACGAAGACGTCGTCGGAGAAGATATGGATCGCCTCGCTGACGTCGCCTGCGTCGACGACCGACTGCGCGGCCACGACGTGACCCTTCAGGCTGACCTTCATCGAACCCTGGTTCTGGAGCAGCACAAACTCGCTCCCTATCTCTTCGTGCCTTTGGACGCCGACGATTCGAACCATAAGGACGCCTATCTATGATCCGACTGTTAGGACGGCGAACGAAGGGCGAAAGCCGCAACTAGCGCTCGCGGTCGAGCGCGGACTCAAGGTTCTGCATTACGCGGTCGAGAACCTTCGCCGCCACCGTCAGCTCGTTCGGGTGCACGCCGCGCGTCATTGCTTCGTCCGATTCGTACACCAGGTCGCGGATACTGCGCACGATCTGCTCCGAGCGAGGAGTCAGCCGCAGCACGCGCACGCGCTTGTCCTTGCTCGAGTGCGACTGCGTGAGCAGGCCGCGCTCGACGTGGTTCTGGACCGACTCTGAAAGAGTGGCGGCCGTCACCCCTAACCGCCTGGCGACCTCGATCTGAGAGGCGCTGTCGCCCGCGTTCGCGACCGTGGTCAGGAGCTGGAAGGTCGCCCAGGAAATGCCGAGCTCGACGAGCTTGGGCTCCATCCACTCGGCTTGCAGTTCGTAGACCGCCGCGATGCGCGTCCCGATCAGGGTCTTCGTCACATCGTGAGGTTACCGAATCTTGTGCTCAGACGAATATGTCGAGCAGTGACCGGTCCATCTCGCGCTGCGTCTGGATGGTCTTGATGTTGGCCGCCTGTGCGTGCCGCGCCCTGATCATCTGCACAAAAGACTCGGCGTACCGGTCCATGTCGCCGTTGGCGACCGAGACGGCCGCGTCGTACATCATCGAGTGGGCGGAGCGGATGCCCGAGAGGGCAGTGGAGTAGGAGTCCATGGCTAGGCTTCGAGGTCGAGGGCGGAGCGGCGGATCACGCCTGCGATGTCGGCGGCCTTCTGCTGCGCCTCCGCTTGCAGCATCCGCGCGTCTTGGCGCGCTTTGGCCGCCATCGGATCCGCTGTGTTGGGATCGATGTGCCTCAGGGTCTCGTTCACCTGCCGCTGAACGTCTCTCAAGCCGGCACGCGCTCCCATCAAGGAGGTCTTTGCGCTGATCACGTTTTTTTCCTGTCGCCCAACTTGGTTTTGCCGCTCCAGGTCCCTCGAGTCACTGGATGGATTACCGGCCTGTCGAGAGACCGGCGGAAGTACGGGGCAAAAAGAAGCCCCGGATTGCTCCGGGGACAGTACGTTTGAGTTTGTTGTGGTTCAAGGTTCACGATCGCCACGGCTCACCACACTACGGCCTGGCGACTCTGGACATGCCTATGAGCAGACACGTCCACGATCCCCAAAGAAAGATCGGTTATAACGATTCTGACAGACCCTGCCGGGAATTGCAACTCCAGGCTCCAAGCAATTGTCCAGGAGTGTTGCGCTCAAGGAGCGGGGGTTTCGGCGAGCCTGATCTTGGAGCGCAACGTCTGTCGCAATGACTTCACGTCCTCGACCTCGGCCACAGTTGGTCTGCTCAGTGGCTTGCCACGCTCGAGCGGCCCCATCAGCACGCCCGTCTTCTCAATGTCCCCCAGTCCGAGCAGGTGACCGATCTCGTGCATCACAACGTCGCGCATCTCGCTGAAAGTGAGCCTTCCGCCGACCGCGGACCGCACTATGGAAATCGAACCTTTGCACTTCACGGTGTGCATGGACTTCGACCAGCGATAGCTCTTCTCGAGCTGGATGAGGCCCAAGGCGTCTGGTCCGCGCTCAGGAATCGAGTCGACGAACCTCACCACGACGTCCGCATCCTCGACCCTGTCAACGAGCTCGATTGGGAGGTCTCCGTTGAGCTCTTTGTCCCAGATTTGTAGTGCGTAATAGACCGCGCGGTATTGGTCGTCGTTGTCCAGCGACTCCTGGTCCACGGCGAGCTTGAGCTCGGTTGGGAAGAGGGAGCCCTTGTACAGTGCCAGGGCGAGCTGCCGGTCGCCATCGACGAACGCCGCATCGGCCTTCTCGATCGCGTTCCGCGTGTCGGTGGACGCAGACAGGGGCAGGGGCCCGTTCGAGGCTAGTGCGACGGCGGAGAGCGTGAGTGAAACAGCAAACAGTCGGACGACGTGCATACGGAGCCTCCAACCCAGGTATGCCAGCTTCAGGCTCACGGCCCCACCGTAATTGACCCGGCTTCCCGGAGATCAAGCTGTGATGCCGTACTCCTGCCTTTGCCTCTCTTTTGCCTTCTCCAGGGGCGCAAGCGGCAGATCCCAGTCGCGGTAACCGGCCTCAATCGTGTCGACGTACCCTTCCCGAGGCGGAATGAAGTGGGGCTCGACCATCCGGAAGTAGAGTATCGGACCGTCCAGCGTGTCGAACCACCTCTTGTCGTAGACAGTCGGAACCCCTTCAAACCCGCTGAGCGCCTCGTCGTGCTCCTCCGTGATCTCGTAGATTCCCCCCTCGATGTGCTCGCCCGGAGCGTCCTCGATGTTCGCCGCTCCCCGCAGCACGAGCCGGAAGCCCGACAACCGGTGTTTTCGGACCGGCCTGTGGCCCGGGCAACGGGAGTCCATCTGCGCGTGCGAGAGGTTGGATCCGTATGCGAAGTAAAGCATGGTGACAGGGATGTTACCGGTGCGGAACCGCCGAACAATCCTGTGCGCCCGACGACCGGTTCCGCTGTAATATGTGCCAGGTGTCTATCGGATGAAGGACGTCGTCAGTTATTTGCCATGGATCGGCCTGGCTGTAGGGGTCTTTGCGCTCTTTCTGCGCGGGGGAGCGAAGGAGAAGGTCGAGTGGAGCAAGGCCGTCGCCTCGCCTCTCTTTCTGGCCCTCCTAGCCGTCGTCGGCGCATACATGACAACGGGCGACGTGCGGGCCGCCCTGATCTTCTTGTCCGCCGGCGCAGTGTTCGGGTGCCTGGTTTCCGTTGCTGCCTCCATTCTCGGCACTACCGAACAAGGAACGGTTCTTTCCGTGCTCGGGTTCGTCGCCTTCCTCGTCGGGAACTCGCTGGATGTGGTCGAAGTCCATTCGATCGCGCGACTAGGCGGGATCGTCTGCGGGCTCGCCATCGCCGCCCTCCCGACCCTCTCCGGCCGCGGCAACAGGATCGGCGTCACCTTGATCTCGCTGCTGTTCGTCGCCGGTGCGCTCGCTCTGATCTCTCGGATCGGGTACGGCAAAGAGGTCCGGCTGGCCGCGCCGCTCCTCGTGTGGTCGGCGCTGTTGTCGGTCGGCGTCGTGTGGGCCGCTGCGCGCGCCTTCGGAGACCGAGCGAAGCTCCTTGGTCCTGCGATCGCCGTCGTTGCCCTCGCTGGGCTCTCGTGGCTCGTGTTCGACAGGTATCTCGGCGAAAAGGACGTCGCGATCGTGTGCGTGGTCGCCGTCGCGGCCACCCTGCTCACCGCCTGGGCCGTCCCCGTCGAGAGGCAGTCGGTCGCGACGTGGGGCATGGCCGCAGTGATCTGGCTCGGGATGGCGACGTACGCGTTTAGCACCGCGCAAGGCCTCGGAATGGCCGCCGCGGGTTTCGTCGGCGTAGCAATGGCGTTCGTCCTCGGCCGGCGCGACCTGCTTCCTCCGATCGGGATCCTGGTCGGTCTGGCCGTCTACAGGCTGTTCCGCGAGAACAACGCCGAGGTCGTACAGGCGTTCGACATCGGGCAGCACTACGCGATGATCGGTTTCCTGCTGGGGATCGTCGTACTGGTCGCGGTGGCAGACGCCCTCGCCCGTCGTCGCGAGTCGCGAAACCTCGCCTACGAGGGCGCGATCGTTGGGCTCATCGCGGCCGCGATCGTCGTCGGGTCGAGCGCGTTCTTCGGCCCGAAGGGCGCGATCGGGCTCGTCGTCGGGCTCGCCGTGGCGCCGATGGTGGCGCAGCTTGCTAGCTCCAGGCCCTCTTGGACCTTCGCGGCCGCCGCGGTCCTGCAGTCGGCGGCGTTGGTCGCCTATCGCCCGCTCGCGTTCGACACCTCCCTGGACAGGGACGGAAAGCTCAAGCTGCTCCTGTGGCTCGCGGCCGGGGTCGTCGTCCTCTATGGCGCACTCTGGTACTTGGGCCGTACTAAAAAGGAGGTGGCTCTTGAAAACGCCTGAATGGATGAAGCCGGGAGGACTGGCCGGGGTCGCGCTCTGCCTTGTCGGTGCGCTTGCGCTGACCGCGTACGGCGTAACCGAGGAGGTCGAGCTCGCAAACGTCGTCGGCGTCGCGACCTTGTTCGACGGCGACAAGCCAGCGGCAGGGGCAGAGGTCCACTTCTCCGCGTACAACAGCGGCGCCGACCTCGCCGGAATGGTCACGATGCGCACCGTCGCAGACGAAAACGGGCGGTTCACCTTCCGCAACGTTCCGACGGGCTACGCGACCATACGCGCGTACGCGCCGGGCTATTCGAGCGAAACGGGACTCGTCGTCAGAAAGGAGGTGCCCGAGCTCGCACTGTCCATGCGCTGGCAGGGCGACCAGCTCGAGATGGCGACCAACCAGCCCGTGTTCACGCCAGACGAGAGCCCCACCATCGTGTTGAACGGCATGACGCGCCGCGCGGAGATTGCGATCAGCGTTTTCGCCTTCAGCGACAAGGACGTCTTCGACAAGCGCGACACCTACGCGCTGACCCGCACCATCGCTTACAACCGCGGTTGGGGCGAACAGCCTCCGGCCGCACAGCCCGAGCCCTCGCAGAAAATCGCGCACAATATCCGCACCCGCGACATCCAAGGAAAGTTTGCGGAGGTCGTCGAACTTCCCAAACTGAAAGAAGGTATCTACGTCGTGCGCGCAGAGGTCGACGGCGTCGTCCGTCACCAGTGGATCAACGTCTCGCGCCTCGGCCTCATCACGAAAGCGTCGCCGAAGTCGCTGATGGGCTACGTCGTCGACATCACCACCGGCAGGCCGCTCCCAGACGTCGCGGTCTCGGTCGTCGGACCCGACGGCCGCAAAGAGCTCGGCAGAACCGACGCGAACGGCATCGTCAGATCGAGCGGCGACCCGGGCGCATCAGGCAGCTACGTCATGCTCGCGACCCAGGGCGGCAGCAGGGCGTTCGCGATGTTCGACAGGTGGAGCGACTCCGACGGTGAGCTCGCCGCCATGCACATCCAGATGGACCGACCGATCTATCGCCCGGGCGACACCGTGCAGTACAAGGGGTTCGTCCGTGTGCCGACACAGGACGGCTACAAGCTGCCAACGTTCCGCAGCGTGCAGGTCAGGGTGCTCGACCCCGACGGTACAGAGATATCGAGCGAGCCGCGCCCGGTCAGCGCGATGGGCGGCTTCGACGGATCGTTCGTGACGGTGCCGGAAATCACCGGC